>NZ_JAUBPS010000056.1:0-42071 GCF_036700865.1 Microcoleus sp. S13C4 | reverse complement strand
TTAGATTTTAGATTTTAGATTTTAGATTTTAGATTTTAGATTTTAGATTTTAGATTTTAGATTTTAGATTTTAGATTAAATAATTATTGATATTATTCTTAAATTCCCCCTACCCAATTCCCAATACCCACTTCCCAATTAATATGTCTCTTTCTCCTTTGGCCCACAAAGTTATCGGCGTTGCTGCAATCTGGAACGATCGCCAACAAATTTTGATTGACAAGCGCCGACAACATGGACTGCACGGGGGTTTCTGGGAGTTTCCGGGCGGAAAAGTAGAGCCTGGGGAAACAATCGAAGCTTGCATAAAACGGGAAATTATGGAGGAGTTGGGGATTGTCGTAGAAGTTGGCGATCGCTTGATTACAATTGACCACGATTACACTAAATTTACAGTTAGACTATACGTGCACCACTGCCGCTACGTCAGTGGGGAACCGCAAACGATCGAATGCGATGAAATTCGCTGGGTGACACTCGACGAAATTGACCAATTTACTTTTCCCAAGGCAAACGCACAGATTATTGCTGCACTGCGGAAAAGTTGAGCTGTAATATCAAATTCGGTTGCTACGGACAACTGACAAATCTACAGCTAAGTTTTATTTTTGAACCGGCAGAGTAAAGTGAAAACAACTGCCTCTATCGGGTACAGAATCTACCCAAATTTGACCGTAGTGGGCGCGGATGATGCCTTGACACAGAGACAGTCCAATGCCGTAACCGTCTGTGGATTTATCTCGCTGCAAGCGAAAGCTGTCTTCAAAAATGCTCGCACAATCTTCTTCAGGAATTCCCGGGCCGCTGTTGCAAATGCTGACTTGAACTTTGTAAGCGGTGCGGTGGAGAATTGAAAGATTAACAGTTCCTCGGTCTGGGGTGTACTTGCTGGCGTTGTCAAGCAGGTTGACTATGACTTGTTTGATGCGATCGGGATCTGCATAAACCAAGGGCAAATCTGCGGGAATGTCTGTTTCTAAGTTCAGACTTTTCGCCTGAAATTTGTCTTGAAACTGCAAGATTACATCTTGACAAATCGCCCCCAGTTCGATTCTTTTTGGTTCAATGTGGAGTTGAGCGTTTGTACCCCGGGCTGCTTGCAGGATATCTGTAATCATACGATCGACAATTCGGATTTGGCGGCGGGCTTGTTTCATCAAATGAGCCGCCAGACTCGGTGTCAAACGCGACTTTTCCCCCTCTTTCACCTTCTGACTTGACTCCAAAGTCTCCAAAGCCAAAGATGCTGCCGTCAAGGGATTACGCAAGTCGTGAGCTAGCATCGCAATAATCCGGTCTTTCAACTGCAACTGCTCTTGCAGGTGTTCTTTTTCCTGTTTGAGGCGAAAAACTTCATCAGAAAGCTGCACAATTTCGGCGGCGCAAGCCACGGAATAGATGGTTTTTGGGTTAGTCAGGCTTTCCGCAAGTGCTGGGGCTGACTGCTGCTGAGCTGCGTATTCTTCTACAGAACGCTTCCAGCGGGGCCACCAGTGTTCTAGTTGGGCGATCAAATTGCTGCCGGCGAGAGTTTGTCGCGGCTCAGGATGAATTTTGAGCAGCGAGGGAGTGGCTACAAGTTTAAAGTGTTCGGCTAAATCGGGCTGTTCTCCTACGTCGATGATTTGAAGCTCAAAGTCGCACTCTGCCTTCAAATCCTTTAGGGACTTGCGGATGTGTCTGGTCTGTTCCCGGGAAGAGGAACGCTTGTCTACAAACAGCAAAAGCTGTAAAAGCGGTGCGGAATTGACCTGCTGTTCGGGAGAACAGTCAGTGCCGCTGGTGTCGAGTGTGGGATGGACGCTGTTGAGCTTTTCGATCGGGTGAAAATAATTGAGCATTGCCGAGCCGAGTTATTTCACTTCTACTTTAATTTAATACTTACTTTAGATTTATGCTATTGTCCGATAATTTCATTACGGCGGGCCGATGATATTTTTGAGATGGAAGAAAAATGAGTCGCTGCGGGTGGTGGTTCAAGTGGCGGCCGCCTTTTTTGTGCTGTGCCTGTTGCTGACGCTGCACCGCTACTACAGCTTTTACGCTACTTACGACCAAGGCATTTTCAATCAACTTTTTTGGAATGGCACTCGGGGTCACTTGTTTGAGAGTTCCCTCTCTTCGGCTTTGTCCACTAATGTGGTTCACCAAAATCAGCTCCCGTCCGTATCTTACTATCGGTTGGGGCAGCATTTTACCCCGGCGCTGATGCTGTGGCTGCCAATTTACTCCCTGTTTCCCTCGCCCGTCACTTTGACTGTGTTGCAGGTGACTTTAATTACGGCGGCTGGAGGAGTGCTCTATGCTCTCGCCAGACACTATCTGGAACCGAGGCTGTCGGCGACAATTGTTGTGAGCTATTACTGCGCTAACGCGGTTATCGGCCCGACTTTGGGCAATTTTCACGATATTTGTCAAATGCCGCTGTATGTCTTCGGCTTGCTGCTGGCGATGGAGAAGCGCTGGTGGTGGCTGTTTGGGATTCTGGCAACTTTAATTTTGGCCGTGCGAGAAGATGGGGGAGTTGTTTTATTTGGCGTTGGAGTTTACCTGATTTTGAGCCGGCGCTACCCTTGGACTGGTTTAGCTGTCTGCATACTCAGTTTTGGTTATATGATCGTCCTGACTAATCTGATTATGCCTTTGTTTTCTGCTGACATATCGCAGCGGTTTATGATGGAGCGCTTCGGTCAATATGCCGATGGAGATGAAGCTTCGACTCTTGAAATTATTTGGGGAATGGTGAGCAATCCCGGACGGTTGGTGGCTCAGTTATTTACGCCGTTTTTTGCTAAGATTAGATACCTGGTTGGCCAGTGGTTGCCATTAGCTTTGGTTCCTGCTTTCGCGCCTGCGTCTTGGATGATAGCTGGATTTCCGCTGCTGAAGCTATTTTTAGCGAAAGGAGAGTCGGTGCTGGCGATTAATATTCGCTATGCGATGACTGTGGTTCCAGGGCTTTTTTATGGGGCTATTCTGTGGTGGGCCGATCGCCAAAAGGAAGAAGATCAAATTAGAAGCGGACAAAAAACAATCTTGCGCTTTCCTTCTGCAATGTTTCCTTTCCCTTCTTCTTCAAAGTTTCGCCGCTTTTGGGCGTTTTGCATCTGTTTGTCGCTATTTTTTACCTTCACTTCTAACCCAAATCGGACTTTTTCTTTGATTTTGCCCGATGCGATCGACCCTTGGGTGCAGGTTCCTCTCGTCAGACAATGGCAGCACGTTTTGCAAGTGCGGCCGCTGTTGGCTCAAATTCCTGCTGATGCTAGCGTGGCAGCGACGAATACTATTGTGCCGATTTTGTCAAGCAGGCGGGAAATTCTCAGGTTTCCGATGTTTGAACTCCGCAATGATGCGGGGAAGGCAGTGAAGATGCAATATGTAATTGCCGATCTCTGGCAGTTACAGCAATATCAGGCTGCGTTTCGCGGGGAACGGGGACAGTTGCAGGAGATTGTACCGGCGATCGATCGAATGTCCAAATCTGGAGAGTACGGAATTGTTGGCTTTGAAGATGGCACGATTTTGATGCGTCAGGGTGCTGTTTCTAATTCTGCATCTGCTGCTGCTTGGACCCGTTTTCGCGGCGAATTAGAGCCGATTTTGAAGAAACCGTAAGCGGGTAGGCGCGATCGCCATTGCTTCCCTCAGTGGCTCAAATCTTGAGGAAACCTGTTTTTTTCAGGTAATGGCGATCAAGCAATTTCCTGCAAAAACGAGGTTTAGGCATGATTTTCCGTCTTTGTTGCTGTCAACAGTCAGGCATTGGGCCTAAACTTGCGAACCACTCAAATTTGAGGCTGGTTATTATACAATAAATCTGTTAATCCTAAACATTAAGATATATAAATTATTTGGAGGGAGAAAGATGAAAATTTTGGTATTGGCATGGGAGTTTCCTCCCAGAATCGTAGGCGGTATCGCCCGCCACGTATCGGAACTGTATCCTGAATTGGTAAAGCTGCGCCACGAAATACACTTAATTACAGTAGAGTTCGGCCACGCGCCTATGTACGAAGTGGTGGAAGGAATACGGGTGCATCGGGTGGTAGTGGGGCACGCCAGGGACTTTTTTCACTGGGTGGCGAACCTCAACCAAAGCATGGGCCACCAAGGTGGCAAACTGATGCTTGAGGAAGGCCCCTTTGATATCATCCACGCTCATGATTGGTTGGTGGGAGATGCGGCGATCGCCCTCAAGCATACCTTTAAAATACCGCTAATTGCCACCATCCACGCCACCGAATACGGCCGCTTCAACGGCATCCACAATGAAGGGCAGCGCTATATTAACGCCAAGGAAAACGACCTCGCTTACAACGCTTGGCGAGTAATTGTTTGCAGTGATTATATGCGGCGGGAAGCCGAACGGGTACTATCAACTCCGTGGAACAAAATAGATGTAATTTACAACGGAATTAGACCAGACAAAAAGCCCCGGTGGCACGAATTTGACGCGATGGATTTCCGCCGCAGGTTTGCTGCTGATGATGAGAAAATTGTCTATTATGTAGGAAGAATTAGCTATGAAAAAGGCATTGGTGTATTTCTAAATGCTGCACCTAAAGTAATTTGGGAAATGGGGGGTAAAGCAAAAATTGTAATTGTTGGTGGCGGCAATACAGACCATCTAAAACATTTAGCTTGGCATTTAGGAATTTGGAATAAGTGTTATTTTACTGGGTTCATGTTTGAGGAACATCTTGACAAATTCCAGACGGTGGCTGACTGCGCGGTTTTTCCCAGTCTTTACGAACCTTTTGGGATTGTAGCGTTAGAAAGCTTTGCTGCAAGAGTGCCTGTGGTCGTTTCGGATGCGGGCGGACTTCCAGAAGTGGTGCTGCACACTAAAACTGGCGTTGTTACTGAGGCAAACAATCGGGATTCTTTGGCCTGGGGAATTTTGGAGGTTTTGAAAAATCCAGGTTACGCGCAGTGGTTGCTTGACAATGCTTATCAGGATTTGGAACGCCGATTTAGTTGGCCGAAGTTGGCGATAGAAACCGAGTGGGTTTATGAACGGGTGCTGAAGGAAAGGGCTGAGGTTGATTGGTAAGAATGTTGACGGTTGACGGTTGACAGTTGACGGTTGACAGTTGACAGTGAGTCGAATATCAACTTTTTTGGTCCAAAGCTTAAGAATTTGTAACACAATGATAGAGACACTCGAACTTACTTTGAGTGCACTCGGAAGATTTAAAGGGAATTGGCATCTTGAATATTTTTAGGGACATCGATCCCCAACCCAGACGCAGCTTGCTGACTTTATTCACCGCAGGTCTGCTATTCTGGTCGAGTTTGGCTTCGCTGCTGCCAACTTTGCCGTTGTACGTTCAATCTGTGGGCGGCACAAAACAGCAAATTGGCTTTGTGATGGGTGCATTTGCGATCGGACTTTTGCTATCGAGGCCGCAGTTGGGTAAAATAGCCGACAGCAGGGGACGAAAACAAGTTTTGCTTCTAGGTGCATCAGTCGCTGCGATCGCCCCTTTGGGCTACCTGTTAGCTCAATCTATCCCCTTACTGTTACTTATCCGGGCTTTTCACGGCATTAGCATAGCCGCTTTTACCACAGCTTATAGCGCTTTGGTAACAGATTTTTCGCCACCAGGAAAGCGGGGCGAATTAATCGGTTACATGAGCTTGGTGAGTCCTATTGGTCTAGCAGTTGGGCCGGCTATTGGCGGATTTGTGCAAGTTTGGGTAGGTTACACTCCTTTGTTTGCGATGTCGGCGGCTTTCGCTGTAAGTGCTGTATTTTTCACCTGCAAAATTGCGGAACCTAATTTTGCAGATTTAACAAAATCGGACTCGCTATCGGAGGACAAAAATAGCCAAAAATACTGGAAAATGCTGTGGAATCCTAGAGTACGGATTCCGGCTTTAGTGTTATTGGTGGTTGGTTTAGTATTTGGAACTTTGAGCACTTTTATGCCTTTGTTTATCCAAGAAACCAAGGCTAATTTGAATCCGGGATTATTTTATTCTACGGCGGCTATCGCCAGTTTCGGTATGCGGTTAGTTACGGGACGGGCTTCGGACAAATACGGCCGCGGCTTGTTTATTTCTGGCGGCTTAATCTGTTATGCCGTATCTATGTTATTGTTGTATTTTGCTAACAACAGCAATGCTTTTTTAATAGCAGCTTTGGTTGAAGGTTGCGCCGGCGGTACTGTTTTGCCGATGATGGTAACGCTGATGTCGGACAGGTGCGAACCTCATGAAAGGGGTCGCTTGTTTTCCCTTTGTATTGGCGGATTTGATTTGGGGATTGCGATTGCTGGGCCGACTTTAGGCTTTGTTGCTGAACAAGTTGGCTACAGAAATATGTTTGGTTTTGCGGCTGGCCTCGCTGGCTTGGCTTTGCTGATTTTTATTACTCAGTCTAGCAAGGGCTTATCTAATTCGATGAAATTTGCGATCGGTCGAGGCAAAGATATTTATGCTTTGAATCGATGAGTTAGCAGAAAAACAGGCTTTCGGGCCTGTTGCACACACAGTGAGGTTGGTTGTAAAATACAAATTAAAAAAGTTATGAGTCTTGAATCGCGGGTTGAATTAATTTCTTAATTCAAAACTCCTAACTCAAAATTCATAACTTTTAGTAGTGGGCTTGGAGGGATTCGAACCCCCGACCTCATGGTTCGTAGCCATGCACTCTATCCAACTAAGCTACAAGCCCCTGTTGAGTTGAGATTTAATCTAAAATTGATTAAGTTCTTTTCTCACAGAATCTAACAGTAACACCATTACAAAAATAATGCAAGACCTTTCGCAAACTTTTTCTAAATTGCCCGATGTGGCACAGCTAACTCACCTCGACAACAGCGGTGAAGCCCAAATGGTGGACGTTTCAGCGAAGGTGCCGACTGTGCGGCAAGCTGTAGCGGCTGGCAGGGTGCGGATGTTACCGGAGACGTTTGCGGCGATTGAAGCGGGGAATGCGCCGAAAGGTGATGTGTTGGGCACTGCAAGGCTGGCTGGAATTATGGCGGCGAAACAGACTGCACATTTGATTCCTCTGTGTCACCCTCTGCCGCTGAGTAGCGTGGAGGTGCAGGTGATAGCGGATGCTGGGTTGCCGGGGTATCAAATTCGGGCGACGGTGAAAATTAAGGCGGAAACAGGGGTGGAAATGGAGGCGCTGACGGCGGTTTCGGTGGCGGCGCTGACTTTGTATGATATGGCGAAAGGATTGGAAAAGTCGATCGCCATTGAGTCAATTCGCCTGGTGAGTAAAAGTGGCGGCAAGTCTGGAGACTATGAAAATGTAGAGGCATAAGTTTCATGCCGAAAGAGGGATGCAGCATTCAAAAAGCTGCACTTATGATTAAAATAGGCACAGAACTACTAATATCAAGTGAAAAACTATGCCTCCTCGTTGGCCCCGCAAACCCGATCGCAATGATCCAGAGTACCGCCGCTTAGATGACCGGATGAATTTTGCTATCCACGTCGGTCTTTTTTCTGCTACCAATTCTGGTTTGTGGTTTGTTCACAATTTGCAAAAGGCGGATTGGCCTTGGGCAATTTCGGTAACGGGTGGATGGGCTCTAGTAGTTTTGGCCCACGCGATTTACCATTTTGCGATCGCCGATTATTCGCCCCTCACCAAAGATTCTGGCTGAAGGCAGTTGGCGGCGATTTGTTAAGTCTTTTGATTGATAACAAATAACTTTCGGCTTTTTTGATATGGCTAATACTACACAGGCGATCGAATCCTTAGCAGCCGAAATCGGCGAAAATGTCTACATTGACATTGCCAAGTGGCATTTGTATCTGAGAGATGCCCACCTGCATACCGTTGTTGCCCAACAACTTTATTCCATGCTGGAAGATGGCAATTTAGATACTGACAAAGTTGGACAAGTTTTGCAAGGAATTCCAGTCAAGTTGGGCGGTGGCAAGCGGGAAGTGCCACTGGCAGATTTGATTCCGATGCAGTGTCAAGTTCAATTGATGGATGTTCTTGAGGAATTTCAGAAGAAAATGTAAAGTAAAGGGCGGGTTTTGTACGCAGATTGTGGGCGTTGTGCCTGGTATTTCGCCTTTAACCCGCCCCGACAATTTTATTTGCGAAAACGCCCCCGAATGCGATCGACAAACATATCAACTTCCGGCAACTTCATCTGGCTGACAAACACGGCAAAAACTCCTAACCCTACAAAACTTGCCACACTCAACTGCACTAATTGAATTACCAAACCTTCAGTACCCAAAACTCTTTGACAGGCTTGCAGAGTAGCCAAGGTAACGAAAGCAGTTAGACAACTGCCTGAAGTTAACCCCAGAAAAGGTAAACTCCACTCCCCCCAAGGCAGGCCACCTAGCTTTTTATCTAATAAGTACAAAAGCATAACCATCGAAAGACAATTCACTCCCACCGTCGCCAAGACTAATCCGGGCGCGCCAAAAGCTCCTACTAACAAATAATCCAGCAGTCCGTTCAAAAAGATATTGATAATACTGACACGAAAAGGAGTTTCTCCGTCTCCCAAAGCGTAAAATACCCGTACCACAACGTCGCGTCCCAAATACACAAACATTCCAATACTGTAAGCCATCAATATCGGCGTGACAAACTGCGATGCTGACCGATCAAAAGCATAGCGTTCGTAAACCACGCGGACGATCGGCCCAGCCAGCGTTACCATTAAAGCGCTCAGTGGCAGCATCGTAATCCCGGTCAAAACTAAAGATTGACGAATTTTATCTTTTAATTCCGGCCAGTCTTTGGGTTCGGTGAGGCGAGAAAATATCGGCAAAAATGGCACTAAAATTACATTAGAAATGATGCCTAAAGGCGTCATAACTAACAAGCCGCTGTAACCCATTGCAGAGGCAGCTTGAGGGATGTAGGATGCGAAAAATAGGTCAGTATAAACATTAATTTGCAGCATTCCTGATGATAAGGTAGCAGGAACCATCACCTTAATTACTTCTTGAACTCCGGGGCGTTTAAAATTAAACCGCAAGCGCAATGTTCCCAAGCCGGCGCGCCACTGCGCTACCAGTTGCACCAACCACTGCAAAACAGCACCCGCTAAAGTTCCCCAAGCTAAAACTAAGCCGCCAATTAGTGCGGATTCTGGCTGAATAATTTTGTCTCCGAGTTGCAGTGCGAGAATCCCCAAACCGCCGACAAGTGCAACGCTGGAAAATAAAGGACTAATTGATGGCAACCAGTACATATCGGCCGCGTTGAGAGTGCCGAAACCAATGCCGATTAAGCCTGAAAGTAATGCCATCGGTGCCATAATCCGGAATTGCTGGACGGCAATTGCTTTTATTTGTAAACCTTCTGCTGTTCTATTTAATCCCGGTGCTACCAAATCGATCAGGGGATCGGCAAAAATAATTAAAGCTACTGTTACCAACAGCAGCAAGCCGCCGACTAAGGTGGTGATAGTCTCGACTAAGGGTGCTGCTTCTTTTTTATCCCGGCGGGCTAAAACGCTGACTATGGCACTGTGAAATGGCCCGTTAATCCCTCCGAGCAAAATAAATAAGAAACCGGGGATGACGTAGGCATAGTTGTAGGCATCGACGGCGATACCGACTCCAAAGGCTGCGGCGATCGCAATTTGGCGCACCAATCCAAAGACTTTGCTAATGAGAGTGGCGACTGCGACAATGCCCGCAATGCCTGCTAGGGAACGAGAGGGCTTCTGTAATTCTGCCACAAATGGTTACAAACGCTAATGCTAAAAGGATTCACTTATTTTAATAGCGAATCGGGAGAATCATATCATGAATTCAGAAAACTTCTATTCCGAATTGCGTTTAGTGGACAATTTTATCGATATTACTGACTTGGGGAATTTTGTTGATGTACCCGATGACTGGTACATTATTGTCACAGATATTCGCGGTTCTACCAAAGCGATTGAAGCTGGACGCTACAAAGAAGTTAACTTATTGGGAGCTAGTTCGATCGTTGCTGTTTTGAATGTAGCAGGCAAAACGGAGATTCCCTTTGTCTTTGGTGGCGACGGCGCTACTCTTTTAATGGGGCCATCGCTTCTACCCGCTGCTAAGATTGCTTTGCTCGCCACTCAACAAATGGCTAAAACTCAATTTGACATGGATTTGCGAGTTGGAGCTGTGTCGGTTAAGGTTGTGGTTGCAGCTAATTATCCGGTTAAAATAGCTAAGTTTAAAGTTTCCGAAAATTACAGCCAAGCTGTTTTTATTGGCGGCGGATTAACCCGTGCTACTGAACTTATTAAAGACCCTGCGGCGGGTAATATTTACAGTATTAAAAATAATGGCAGTTCTGAAACTGCCGATTTTTCGGGGTTGGAATGCCGATGGCAGGATATTCCCAGCAAGTACGGGGAAATAGTAACGCTGCTGGTAATGGTTCATTCAGATTGGACTCAGCAGAACCATCAACGTTATAGAAAAATTTTAGAAAAAATCGAATCAATTTACGGCAAAGAAGATTGCTTGAATCCTATTAATGGTAAAAATCTTAATTTGACATTGAATAGCGAAAAACTGATTAAAGAAATTCAAGTTAAAGCGTACAATGCTAGTTGGTTTGACCGCCAGATAGATTTATCAAAAATACAGTTAGAGACGGCACTTGGCTCCCTGCTAATGAATTTAAAAGTTAAGACAGAAGAGTTAGATTGGGGAGTTTATAAAGATATTGCGATCGCCGCTACGGATTACCGCAAATTTGATGATATGTTGAGAATGGTAATTTCGGGGAATGGGTGGCAGCGAAAAAAATTGACGGCGTACTTGGAAAATAATTACCGAGAAGGCAAGCTGGTGTACGGTTTGCACGTTGCTGACAGAGCGTTGATGACTTGTTTGGTGTTTGAACGCAACGGTCGCCAAGTACATTTTGTAGATGGCGCTGATGGAGGTTATACTTTAGCTGCAAAGGATATGAAACAAAGAATGAAGGAATAAGTAAGCCTGGCTAAACTACCAACCGTCCTTTCATGCTATGATGCCTCAATCTAAAATCTAAAATCTAAAATCTAATGACTGGCTTAATTTACAAATATCCCCCTCTTTTATCAGGCCTTTTAATCAAGCGGTACAAGCGATTTTTTGCCGAAATAGAACTAGATTCGGGAGAAATAATCACCGCGCACTGTCCGAATACTGGCCCGATGACTGGTGTTTACATTCCCGGCAATCCAGTGCTGGTATCTCCCAGCGACAATCCTAAACGCAAGTTAGCTTATACTTGGGAATTAATTAAAGTTTGCGACACTGTGCCAACTTGGGTGGGAGTTAATACTGGGCTGCCAAATCGAGTAGTTAAATTAGCTTTGGAATTGAACTTGTTTCCAGAGTTGGGCAATTACAGTTTAATTCAACCGGAGGTTGTTTACGGCACTGATAAAAAAAGTAGAGTGGATTTTTGGCTAACTGGTGAGGAAAAACCGATTTTTCTGGAAGTTAAAAATACAACTTGGGTAAAAGAGGAGTTGGCTCTATTTCCCGATACAGTGACGGAGAGAGGACAGAAACATTTGAGAGAATTGATAGAAGTGGTGCGGCAGGGATCGAGGGCTGTAATGCTGTATTTTATTAATCGCGGGGATTGTACTGATTTTGCTCCGGGGGATAGTGCCGATCGCCTTTATGGAGAATTGTTCAGACAGGCGAGGGGTGAGGGTGTCGAAGTTTTGCCTTGCCGCTTTGACGTGACGCCCGAAGGGATTCGCTATTTGGGATTGGCAAAGCTTGATGTGTGAGGCCACGAGCGTCTTATATTATTAAATTTTTTGCCTCCATAATTAAAACCCGATCGCCATCAACAACCGGGTCTGGTAAAACTATCATTTAACCAAGAGCGATCGCCTCTTAATTTTGACGACCAACAATCCCAATCCTGCAACAATCATGGCAGCCATATTGCTGGGTTCTGGCACTGCTTCGGCAATGCTGAGGGCATTAATCCCCAACGCGCGAGATCCCTCAGAACTGGTATAGACGAGCCGCGAAATGTTGGCAGCATCGCTGCGAACGCCGAGAAATTGGGCCGAATTATCCAGTGCTAATGAGGATGTTCCTTGTGTTGAGAAACTGCCTAACAAATTATTATTACTGTCAAATGCCGAGATCAATGCAGTGAATAAAAAAGTATCATCTACCGCTATTTGCGTCCCGGCGGCCGCTACGGGGCGATCGAAGGTAATTGTCAGTGGGCCTGGGTTTCCTACTGCTGGCGGCGGGCCTGGTCTTAAACCTGTAAACAAAATGAAATCACCGCTGGCAAAGCTGGTGGGAATACCCGGTGACGGTAAGGTTTGAAACAGTAAGGGAGGTGTCACTCCTGGGGCTGCTGCGGGGGGAATGCTGACATTAATTCCGAGTCCTTGTTCCGAGGTGACTGAGAAGAAGTTGGGCAATACTTGGAACGGGGGCGGGACTGGCCCTAAAATCGACCAATCAACGCGATCTGTACCTCCCAAGGCCGCGCGATCGCTCACGAAGGTAAGATTAACAGCTTTAACCGGCGGTGCGAATAGGATTAGCAGAGTGCCGATCGCGGTTGCCGCAGCGGATATTTTTAGCGATCGGGTTTTGGGGGCGATCGCTACGAATTCCGAAGTGCGATCGCTTTGTAATAGCTGCACTTTGAAATGTTGAACTTTTTCGCCAATCATAGTAATTTCTCCCTTCGACCTCTCGATAAATTATTACCAAATTTGGGTCATGCCAAAACTGAATGTTTAAATTAAGTTACGATCCAATATACTTTAGATTTTGATAATAGACCCTAATTATTTAACAACACATAACATTACGCATAATTTCTTAAGGTGGGGATTTCCCGCCCTACAATTAATATTCAATGCAATTGAAAACTGCTATAAAGCTGGACAGTTCCCTAAAGTTGGAAGTACATCAGAGACATTTTCTTGCCTCAGTATCCTCGGTAACAGGGAATGTTTCGCTTACAATACACTTGTAGCATCTCACAAAAAAGAGCGATCGAACTATGGGAATGACTCTGACCGAAAAAATATTAGCCAAAGCATCAGGCCGCACTAAAGTCGAGCCCGGAGAAAATATCTGGGTAGAAACAGATGTGTTGATGACCCACGATGTCTGCGGACCCGGCACCATCGGCGTTTTCAAACGCGAATTCGGTGAGAATGCTAAAGTCTGGAATCCAGACAAAATCGTCCTAATTCCCGACCACTACATTTTCACCAACGACGAACGCGCTAACCGCAACGTCGATATTCTCCGCGATTTTGCCAAAGAACAAGGGATAAAATACTTTTACGACATCACGGATCGATCGGACTTCAAAGCAAATCCCGACTACAAAGGAGTTTGCCACATCGCGCTAGCACAAGAAGGCCACACCAGACCAGGCGAAGTGCTCTTCGGCACAGATTCCCACACCTGCAATGCCGGCGCTTTCGGACAATTTGCCACTGGTATCGGCAATACAGACGCGGCTTTTATCATGGGAACCGGCAAACTGTTAATCAAGGTTCCGGCAACCATGCGGTTTGTGTTCAACGGCGAACTGCCGGATTATTTGTTAGCAAAAGACCTGATTTTGCAGATTATTGGTGACATTAGCGTTGCTGGTGCTAACTACCGGACAATGGAATTTGCCGGCGATACAGTTGAGCGTTTGACGATGGAAGAACGGATGACGCTGTGCAATATGGTAATCGAAGCTGGCGGTAAAAATGGCACGGTTGCGCCCGACAAAACTACGTTTGATTACGTTACTTCTCGGACTGACAAACCCTTCGATTCATTTTACAGCGATGGGGATGCTAAATTTTATAGCGATCGCACCTACGATGTCACCAAATTAGAACCAGTCGTCGCCAAACCGCACTCCCCCGACAACCGCGACTTAGCCCGCAATTGCCGCGATGTCAAGATCGATCGAGTTTACATCGGTTCCTGCACCGGCGGCAAAACCTCCGACTTTCTGAATGCCGCCCGCATTCTCAAAGGAAATCAAGTCAAAGTTCCGACTTATTTAGTACCAGCAACTCAGAAAGTTTACGAAGATTTGTTTGTCACAAAATACGACGGTCAAACGCTTTCGGAAATCTTCTTAGCAGCAGGATGTATCGAACCGGCAGCGCCTTCTTGCGCCGCTTGTTTGGGCGGCCCGAAAGATACTTTCGGGCGGATGAACGAACCAGAAATTTGCGTGTCTACAACTAACCGCAATTTCCCCGGTCGGATGGGGAACAAAGAAGCGCAAGTTTATCTAGCTTCGCCTTACACGGCGGCGGCGTCTGCGCTGACTGGGTATGTCACCGATCCGCGCGAATTCCTGTGTTAAATAGTTGCTTTTAGCATTCTGTAAAGTTGACACAATGGCTGAAAAGTTCCCTATTATTGTAGTTCCAGAAGCAGCCTATGAGCTATCTGAAACCGAGACTATGGGAACTAAGTACAAGTTCTGGTTTGACGATCCAAATTTAGGGCGTTGCTTGTACAAACAGTCTCGACAAAATACAGGTGAAGATTGGGCGGAAAAAGTTGCAGCCGAGTTGTGCAAATTGCTCGGACTGCCCCATGCTCAATATGAACTGGCAACTTGGAGAAGTCAACGCGGAACTGTCTCACCATCATTTTTGCCCGATGGTGGCAGTTTCATTCCGGGGAATCAAGTTTTGTCTGCGAACGCACCGCACAGAGTTAATATTGTGTTGAATGCGATCGCAGACAATTCTGTTAATTTGCCCCTCGATTGGGTTCCGCCAGTCGGGATAGAAACAGCAGTAGAAACTTTGGTCGGATATTTGCTATTAGATGCCTGGATTGGCAATACAGACCGTCACTCAGAGAATTGGGGTGTATTAGATAAACCCGAAAGCGCTCCTACTTTAAATATCGCCAGATATCTAGCACCAACTCACGACCATGCCTCTAGTTTGGGAGTGCGGATATCTGATGAAGAACGCCAAAATAGACTGATTACAAAAGATACTGGCTATTCTGTCCAAGCTTATGCTAAAAGAGGCTCTTCTCAGTTGTATGCTAGCGATAATAGACCAAAACCTCTCAAGACTTTTGAGGCATTCCGCTCCGCAGCGCTAGACTATCCCGAAGCAGCCGAAATTTGGCTTAATTGCCTTGAGAAGATTTCAGCTAATGATACGCTCGCCATTTTTAAGCGGATACCGCGCGATCGAATTTCACAAATTACCATTGACTTTTCTCAACAAATACTTGAATTTAACAGAGAAAGGCTACTTGAATTCACTGGAGATTTGCTTTGAAAACACTATTTTTGGCTTGGGAAGAGTCAGGCAGCGGTTCTTGGTTTCCGATTGGTCGATTAACATTTAACGGTAAAGAATACCAGTTCAATTATACAAAGGGTGTTCTAGAAGCTAAACTTAAGTGCTGGTTTGAAGCCTTGCCATCTTTCCCTGATTTCAATAAGGTTTATACTTCACAGAAACTGTTTCCCTTGTTTTCCAATCGAGTGATGCCGCGATCGCGCCCTGACTACCCTGAATTTGTAAAGTGGTTGAATATCCCTAAACACGAAGATGACCCAATTGCTTTATTGGCCCGCAGCGGAGGGAAACGGGTAACTGATAAATTTGAGGTATTCCCCTGTCCCGAACCGGATGAAAATGGACGTTACCGCATCCATTTTTTTGCACATGGACTGCGACACCTTCCCAAGCTGGCAATTGAACGGATTAACCGGCTTAAAGTGGGCGAACTTTTGTATTTATCCCACGAATTTCAAAATTCGCACGATTCCTCTGCTTTGCTTCTGTGTACGAAAGATCGCGGGATTGTAGGCTATTGTCCGCGCTATCTTTTGGAGGACATTTTTCAAATTATCTCGCAGGATCGAGAACTGGTGCGCGTAGAAGTCGATCGCCTCAACCAACCCCCAACGCCGCTACAGTTCCGGTTGCTGTGCAAGATGACGGGCGATTGGCGAGACTTCCGCCCTTTCCAAAGCCCGATGTACCAGCCGGTTAGCAGTGATGTTTTGGCTGCAAGTGCGATCGGATAATCAGCAACAAGAAGTAAAATTATCATCACAAAGTTAGGGCAGAACCCAAGTTAATTATTGTGAATTCATTAGACCCACTCTGGAATAAAATTGCTCTATAATTAGAAATAGACTGGGTTGGTGGAATTGTTTATAATTGTATCATTCATCGGGTAACTAAAGAAACCCGGTTTCTCGATCGCATAACTCGATCAAATTGCAAGTATTCGGTAAATAGGCGCCATGATTACGATCGTGATGGGAGTCTCAGGTTCTGGCAAAACTACTGTTGGCAAGTTGCTGGCGCAATCTCTCAATTGGGATTTCAGCGATGCCGACGATTTTCACCCATCCGCTAATATCGAGAAAATGAGTCTGGGCATTCCTTTAGAAGATGCGGATCGCCTTCCTTGGCTGTTACAATTGCAAGCTGCAATAGACAGGTGGCTGTTAGAAAATAAAAATGTGGTTTTGGCCTGTTCTGCTTTAAAAGCATCTTACCGCGAAATGCTCTGCCGCGACCCACAGCGGGTGAAAATAGTTTATCTGAAATGTTCTTTTGAGATATTGGCAGCCCGCTTAACAAGTCGGGAAAATCACTACATGAAAACCGACTTGTTGTTAAGTCAGTTAGACACTCTCGAAGAACCAGAAGATGCAATTATCATAGATGCTTCGCAGCCGCTAGAGGTAATCTTGCGCCAAATTAGAAATCATCTCATGTACAGTTAATTGCCCCGAATAAAACCTCTAATCCCCCAGATGGCTTAACTTAAATACCTCTTTATTTCTGAGTTTCTCTCAGCTAGGAGGATAGTTTGTATAGTACCGATTTCAATCGCCTAGTCCGAGGTTTTTTAAGGCGGATTTAGTATAAGAGTTATTTTTTTTCTGATTAACCGAGTTCCTGAACCAAATTTAGCCCCCTCTCCGTTTCCATGCTGATAGGTTTGCCGTCCTAATTTTTGTACAAATACAAGAAAGCTTCTACTTCAGGGGCGGTTGGTTGAGCCGCAATTGCACCCGGTTTCATCGCTGTCATCGAACCTACCGCACTCGCATAAGTTACCACTTTTTTTGTTATTTCTGGAGTGGCTAAACTCTTAATTCCCACCTTGCACAATTGGCTGACAAAACCAGCCAGGAAACTGTCGCCTGCACCTGTTGTATCCTCAACATCTACTTTAAATGCGGGGATTTTTCCTTCATTTTCCGAGATACAATAGGCGCAACCTTTCTCGCCCGCCGTCACCAAAACGCCTTCTACAGTATCGAGGCGGTAGGTAATAGCTCCTGCGTCGCTAGTGTCAAACAACCATTCGGCTTCATCGTCAGATAACTTGACAAAATCAACTTTTTTTAAGATTTTTCTAATGTGCGCTTTTGCTTCGTCTGGATTTGGCCAAAACACCGGACGCCAATTGATGTCAAGTATAATTTTAACGTCATACTGTTCTGCTAGTTCGATCGCTCTGGCGATCGCCTCTCGACTTTCAGGATAAGCTAATTCTAAAGTGCCTAGCACTAAATATTCGGCATTTTCAAACAACACCTCCGGTAGTTGTGCAGCGAGGAGGTGGGTGTCTGCAAAGTCCGCAGTATCAAATTTGCCAAAACCGGCAAAATTTCGATCGCCCGCTTCATTCCGCAAGACATAAACTTGCCGCGTTGGCGCACTTGTATGTCGCTGAACTCCAGCGATATCAACCCCTACTTCTTGCAATACCTGCACTAGGGAATTCCCCAATTCATCCCCACCTACAGCACCGATAAATCCCGCCGCCGTCCCCAATTTAACCAAAGCACAGGCAACATTAGCAGGAGCTCCGCCGGGATATTCCGTCCAAGATTCTACCTCTTGGAGAGATACTCCGGGTTTGTCTGCTAAACAATCAAATAAAACTTCACCCAGACACAGAACGCGAGGATAAGTCATAGAAATTTTAGATTTGAGATTTGAGATTTTAGACCAGAAGTAGACAGGTCAATAATGATTTTTAACCCATCCCAGAAAAATTGCAAGCTATTTTTTTATGGCTGCTCCTATAATATCAGACTTACTGAAACTGGCAGTTACTCCCTAAAGGTTGAAATATAGTGCGGGCTTATCATTTAATTGTTTTACGCGCAAACATCTGGAGGTTGGGCCCGGATGTCAGATGGGCGTAGGTAAAGGCAGCACACGGCAAGACGCACAGCCACTTGCACTGCTTGTGCGTCTTGCCGTGTGCGCGCTGGGTTTGCACTCCTGGCGATTCTGCAAGCGAGTTGGTGCTTCGGATCCGAAAGAGTAGCACAACAAATTTAATTTTCTCTTCATACTCGATCCCTCATCCTTTAGAATTGTAGATAGGTAAATATGCAGACATAGGAAAAATTTATGAGTGGGATTGTCTCTGGAACCCCTGTCACCCTGTCGGACAGAGAATTGCAAGTGGTAGAGTTAGTAGCGGCGGGATTGACTAATGAGAAAATTGCCGAAAAGTTAGAGATTAGCAAGCGTACAGTTGACAACCACATTAGCAATATCTTGAACAAGACGCGCGCTGACAATCGAGTTACGCTTGTACGCTGGGCGTTGCAGTGGGGAAAGGTATGTTTGGACAATATTAACTGCTGCCCTTTACCGCGGCCGATCGATAAAGAAGTATCTTAAGTAGGGATTCTGGTTGGGGACAGGCAAAGAAATGATGCAAACGGCACAAGAAAAACAACTCCGCTATCAAATTCAAAGCCCTGGATTGCCGCTGGCGGTGTATCGCGAAGTGGCGATCCATTTGCGTCAAGTTGAAGGGGTGCAAACCGGTTTAATTCCGCAGCAGTCGCAGCGGTTTGATTACTGCGACAGCCAAGTTGGGGGTTTGTGGATACAGTATCCTGAAGGGTTCGATTTGGCAGGTCGCGAGCGGGTCGATCGCATTTTGGCTTATTATGGCGATCGTTACGGAGCGTGGGAATTATTAAGTCATTAGTTATTGTTAAGTGTTGACTGTTGACTGTTGACTGTTGACTGTTGACTGTTGACTAACAACTAATAACCGTTAACTAATGACTAATGACTAATGACTAATGACTAATGACTAATGACTACTGACTACTGACTAACAAAATGAGTGCAATTAAAACTTTACCGGGAACGCGGGATATTTTGCCCGCAGAAATTCAATATTGGCAAAATATAGAAGAAGTCGCTAGAACCATTTTAAAAAAAGCGGTTTATCGAGAAATTCGGACGCCAATTTTTGAACAGACATCTTTATTTGAACGTGGCATCGGCGAAGCTACCGATGTTGTGGGCAAAGAAATGTACACTTTTAAGGATAAGGGCGATCGATCGACTACTTTGCGCCCAGAAGGCACCGCCGGAGTAGTTCGAGCTTTTATTCAAAACAGTTTGTACGCCGCAGGAGACGTACAGCGTCTGTGGTATGCGGGGCCGATGTTTCGCTACGAACGCGCGCAAGAAGGAAGACAACGGCAGTTTAATCAAATTGGCGTGGAAGTCTTGGGAAGTGCGAATCCTCGTGCGGATGTCGAGGTAATTGCGATCGCCTGCGACATCCTGCAAACCCTGGGTTTAAAAAATTTGCGCCTCGATATTAATTCTGTGGGAAATAAGCAAGACAGACAAAATTATCGGCAAGCATTGATAGATTATTTTACACCGCACAAAGACGAATTAGACGCCGATTCTCAAGACCGCTTAACTCGCAATCCGCTGCGGATATTGGACAGCAAAAATCAGCGCACTCAAGAAATTGTAAGTGGTGCGCCTAGCATTTTAGAATATTTGGGAGAGGAATCGCGATCGCACTTCGAGCAAGTGCAGCTTATGCTCACAAATTTAGGAATTAGCTATCACTTAAATCCCAGATTAGTGCGCGGTTTAGATTACTATACCTACACCGCATTTGAAATTATCTCCGACGATTTGGGAGCGCAAGCAACAGTTTGCGGAGGCGGCCGCTACGACGGTTTAGTTAAGGAATTGGGCGGCCCAGATACGGCAGCAGTTGGCTGGGCAATGGGTATCGAAAGGTTAATTATCCTGCTGCAAAAGTTGCAACCTTTGCCTGTACCCAAGTTGGATTTTTATTTGGTATCCAGGGGGGAAAAAGCAGAACAGCAATCGGTATTGTTAGCTCAAAAATTGCGAAGTGCCGGGTTTAGCGTCGAGATAGATTTGAGCGGCAGTGCGTTCGGGAAACAGTTTAAAAGAGCCGACAGAAGTGGTGCTGTTGCGTGTTTAGTTTTGGGAGATGCGGAAGCTGAAAACCAGACTGTACAATTGAAGTGGTTGGCGAGTGGTGAACAAAGTGCGATCGGGCAATCGGAACTACTAGCAATGACAAACGAGCTACAGCAGAGGATTAACAACCCTTAGAACGATCGCTTGTAGGCTAGTCTCGATCCCCCTTAATAAGCGGGATGGATTAATTGTCAAGAGAACAAACCAATATCAGAGGCTATTTGCTGACGCTCGCGTGAAGGATGTAACTGGTTCGTCTCGGTTAGAGAAACCCAAAAACAACTGACTAAGATTGTCAATTTGATTAGCCATCAATCTTAAAGCTTGTGGAAGAGTATTCGTACCACTCATCCTCGCCAAAGATACTAAAAATTGTCACCCCCCTTGCCCAATTAGCTGCTGCGTTGCCGCGACCATGAATACAGTTATCCTCCTTTAACGTCACATCTTTAACCCCATGCACTCGATTCTCAATTAGCCAGTGTCCTGGAATTGCCTCGGCTTGCTTGACTAGCTGACCAGTCCAGACTACTTAAATAATAGTGTGATTCATGAAAATTAACTAATCGACGCCGACTTTTTTTACCTTTCCATCTGCTGCCACTTCTGAGGATTGCAATTATGTGCTTAGCCCCCGCCCACAAAGGTAATAATTGAGAACTCATGGCATAAATTGTGGTTCTTCGAGCTGTACTGCGTCCATGTAGGTGTTCATCAGCTTGATGTGACTCGATCGCACCTACAAAATTTACTACTTTCTGAGCTGTTTTACAGCAATTTGAGCTCAAACCCGGCACAAAGAGGGTAAACTTTCAAGATGTAAAAAAGGAGATAATTTAGAAATGGCAACATATTCTCTAGCAAGTCTATTTGAGTCATGAATGTAGACCAACCTGAAACGCTTGTGATGATTGAATAGATTGTTTACAAATCAAATGGTTTTGCTATATTCGAGCTATTTCCTCAGAGCGACATCAACGCTTACTAAAAACTCTGAGTGATTATCTGGTGAATTAGGGAGAAGGGCGATCGCTCTTTTTACGAATCGCGTGAGCGATATGGAGTCAACTTTTCCATAGTACAATGGAATTATGTGGCCTAATATTTTACCTGATGACCTCGATCACATCGAGCAAGCCCTTCAACTCTCCTCACTCAAAGTCCTCGTTATTAATGGGGATTTAGGGGGAACGATACAGTTGTTTCTACCCGCACCAAAATACTATTTAGATGCGGGATAGCTTACTTTAAAAAAAGTGGGAATTTAATCGACCAAATCGGGGAAAACCTCGCGCACGGCCGGATGCACCAATCGGTGATTCTGCACGTTCAATCCCTTCGCCAAACTTGGATTCATTTCCAAAGCTTTAATCCCGCTATTTGCCAACTGCAAAACATAAGGCAAAGTGCTGTTATTCAAAGCTTGAGTCGCAGTCCAAGGCACGGCACCGGGCATATTCGGCACGCCGTAATGCACGACTCCTTCCTCAACATAAGTAGGATTTGTGTGAGAAGTTACCCGCAAAGTTTCCACGCAGCCGCCTTGGTCAACGGCTACGTCAACAATCACAGAACCGGGGTGCATCTTCGCAACAAATTCGCGAGAAACAAGCACGGGAGCTTTTTTACCTAAGACCAAAACCGCACCGATTAACAAATCAGCATCGGGAACAACTGCTTCAATTTGTAAAGGACTGCTGTAGAGGTATTCTACTCTGGAACCGAACAAAGTTTCTAAATAGGCTAGGCGATCGACATTTACGTCTAAAATCTGCACTCTCGCGCCCATTCCTACAGCAATTCGCGCTGCTTCTGTGCCAACGATTCCGCCGCCCAAAATCACAACTTTACCCGGTCTTACCCCTGGTACACCGCCCAAAAGTACGCCGCGGCCACCTTGCTGCCGTTCCAGAAACCGAGCTCCGAACTGCACAGCCAAACGCCCTGCAATAATACTCATCGGCGTCAGCAGCGGCAATTTTCTGTCCGGGAGTTCGACGGTTTCGTAGGCGATGGCCTGGACTCCGCTGTTGATTAAGTGCTCGGTTAATGTGCGATCGGCTGCCAAGTGCAAATATGTAAACAGCAACTGCTCTTTTTGAATCAGCGGATACTCAGCAGGCAGCGGTTCTTTAACTTTAACAATTAGTTCGCGATTCCAGACATCTGATGCTTTTAAGACAATCTTAGCCCCTGCTTCAACGTAGTCCTCGTCCGCAAAACCGGCCCCAGCGCCTGCATTCGTTTCGACGAAAACTGTGTGGCCTTTGTCCGAACAAGCCCGGACACTTGTGGGACTGAGCCCGACTCGAAACTCTAAATCCTTGATTTCCTTGGGGACGCCTATTTCCATCTATAACCTCTAATTTCAGGCATACGTAGATCGAATCTAACTTAAAAACCATCCCCAGCGGGACAATACCATTGTAGATTTTAGATTTGGCAATCCGGCTGGGCTAAGATAATTTTTGTTGGATTTTTCGCCAGATCGATCGCAATTTCCCAAATTGATCGTATTCCATCAAGTCGATCGTCTTTTTAGCTTGTTCCAACTGTAACTGTAGCTGTTGAATTTGATATTGGTAATTCTGCAATTCGGACTTGGCTTCCTGCAACGGAATTCGCACTGCCGTTTCCCCAGTATTTTTCCTTATTGCAACATCGTGATAGCCTAGGGACTGAAAGGCAAAAAATACGAGTTCCCAGTTATTCGCAATACAAAACTCATTGACTGCTTTCGCCACACCGTAAGGCATCACCTCGCCTACCGACCAATTCGTGTAATCGTTAAACACCATCATTCCTTCGGCTTTAACTTTTGTGTAACCTTGCTGAATATCTTTGCATACACCTTGATATTCGTGGTCGGCATCGATATATATCCAGTCAAAATACTCGTCAGGAAAGCTTTTTAAAATTGTCGAAGAATCCCCTTCGTGAAGCTCTACCGTTCCATTTTCTATCCCTTCTTTAACTAGACTTTTTTGTTTTGTGCTGATTTCTGCTTTGAATAAATCAAAATTATAATCGATCAAATGCAGCTTTTTGGGCTTGGCAATAGCAAGAATTTTTTCCGCAAAGCGCCCGTATTGAGTTCCTACCTCGGCCACCACACTATTTTTAGGCAGATATTCCAATATCTTTAATCGACTTTGAACAAATCGACAATTCTTAACGTGACAATCTTGAAGCATGGGGGCCGAAAGTAGGAATGGATTGTCATCCAAATTATTCCACTTCTCGTTATTCCAGTCCTTAGTCGCTTGTAAAAATCTTTTTTTGTATTCGATAAAATCAAACATATTATTCCGATGATAATTGAACTCGAAGCCGTGGGGGAAAGATCTAATCAATATCAAGCATTTTGTAGTCAGTGCCTACGTTTTTTTGCCAATTCAAAAACATTGACTCAAGTCCCTACTACATTTTTTTAACATTTTCGACATTAGTGCAATTTGGTCGGCTACAAAAAATGCTATGGTAATCCTATTGGATTTGTGTACGAGATTTTTTGTATAGGAAACCCTGATGCTGTATAGAAGAAAAAAATAAAGAAATATTGACTTTGACAAATCCTAAAAAGATTACTATTTAATTTTAATTTAACCCTATTTTAGATTAAAATACATTAGGGTCTAAGAGATGTGATTAAATAATAGCTGATAGAGACTCTGCTGTCAATATATTTGATCTGTCACTTATAATTTAACAGGCATAACTCGCCCCCCTATCTAAACAAATGCCACGGATACCTACCTTAACATTCGATCGCGGAACTCTCCTGTTGCACCCGCCGCCCAAAGGCAGAGACTGGGTGGACTTTGCGACATGGGACGATCGCGTGGAAAAATACCGCATTCGAGCCATTCACTACCGCCCGCTGGTAGAATGCCTCCAAGCCGAGTGCATTCACTTCACCGACGAAGCTAGGGGATACGAACTACTCGAACTCGTACCCAGCGTGGAAATGCAGCCTTACCCACATCAAGAACAGGCCCTCGCAGCTTGGCAGGAAGCAGGAAGCCAGGGAGTAGTCGTCCTCCCCACCGCTTCCGGCAAAACTTATCTGGCACAATTAGCCATGCAAGTCACTGGTCGCACTACATTAATTGTAGTACCAACTCTTGATTTAATGCACCAGTGGTATGCTAATTTAAAAGCAGCTTTTCCCGACCTCGAAATCGGATTGTTGGGCGGAGGTTCGCGGGACAAAACGCCAATTTTAGTCGCAACCTACGATAGTGCAAGTATTCATGCAGAAACCTTGGGCAATAAATACGGTTTGCTGGTTTTTGACGAATGCCACCATTTGCCAACGGACTTTTATCGAGTAATTTCCGAATATGCGATCGCGCCTTTTCGACTCGGACTGACAGCTACACCCGATCGCACAGATGGTCGCCACAGCGATTTACATTTTCTTATCGGCCCCACAGTATTTAGCAAAAGACCCGAAGATTTGGCAGGCGATGCTTTAGCCGACCATAAAATAGTTCAAATTATGGTAAAACTGTCAACAGAAGAAACCGATCGCTACGCCGAATTAATCAACATTCGCAACGACTTCTTAAAACAGTCAAACATCAAAATATCCAGCCTCGAAGGATGGAAACAATTTATCATGGCAAGCGCGCGATCGCCCCTGGGACGGCGCGCCATGCTAGCCCACCGCCAAGCCAAAGAAATCGCCCTTTGTACCGAAGGCAAACTGCGAATTTTAGCTCAAATTCTAGCAGAACACTCTCCCCAGCGCACCCTAATTTTTACCGGAGACAACGCCACAGTTTACCGAATTTCCCAAGAATTTCTCATCCCCACAATTACCCACCAAACCCCAGTCAAAGAACGCCACGAAATCCTCGATCGCTTTCGCAGCGGCGAATACAAAACCCTCGTCGCCTCCCACGTCCTCAACGAAGGAGTGGACGTTCCCGACGCCAGAATTGCTATCATATTGTCAGGTACCGGCAGCGAACGCGAGTACATTCAGCGATTGGGTCGAGTTCTCCGCAAAAGCAGCGATGTTAATAAGTTAGCAATTCTCTACGAAGTCGTCACCGAAGACACCAGCGAAGAAAGAACATCCCAACGCCGCCGAGGAGGAATGCAGCCTCACAAAGCCCAACCACAAACACAAATAGAACCGCCAAAGCCAGAATATCAAAAATTAGAAATTGTCAAACCGACACCCATTTACGGAGTCAACCGAGAGACAACCAAAAAAGCAGCAGAATCACCCGCCAAATGGGGAGAAGACAATGATGAAATTCCCTGGTAGTAAGCTTAAACTATTTCTGAACACTCTCTTTCTTTCTCTCTCTTCCCTTCGCGTTCTTCGCGACGAAGAAAATCCCAACGCCGCTGAGGAGGAATGCAGCCTCAAAAACCCCAACCACAAACACAAATAGAACCGCCAAAGCCCGAATATCAGAAATTAGAAACTATCAAACCAACACCCATTTACGGAGTCAACCAGGAGGCGACTAAAAAAGCAGCCGAATCACCAGCTAAATGGGGAGAAGATAATGATAATACTAAGGATGATTGAAGATTACCCAATTAGTGTATAATCTCAATATTAACTAATTCACATTACCTAAAAATGAGCGAAAATGCACAACTAACTAACTTTAAAAGTTTCCCCAAACATACAGGAGTTTGGGAGGGAGACTGGACAATACTCGATGCCGACTGCAAAGAAACCAGGCGTTTTACAGCAGTAGTAACCCAGAAAATAGTTGATAACGAGTGGAGGCAAACTAACCTTCAAACTTATGCCAATGGCAAGAGTGAAACCCAAAATTTTGTGGGTTATGTTGTCGGCGAAGGGCAAGTGCAAATTGAAGGTCGCGACTCGGTTTTTCCCAACTACAATACATTAGCGACAGAAGTGGGAGATGATTTGATAATTTTCCAAGTATGGGACAAAGCAACTGGCATTCTGAGGGCTGTGGAAACCATCCATCTTGTCAGTTCTGATCGGCGAATTCGGACTACCCAAAGCTTGACAGAAGAGGGAAAACTGAGGGGAGTTATGGTAATTGTTGAACAAAAAATTGAGTAAAAGTTTTCACTGCTTATGCTACCAACTGATTTATTAAGTCACCGCCAAAACGGAGAATCAATCATCCCTCTCCGCCTCAAGATAGATGCTAAAAACTTAGAAGCAGCTAAAGAAATGATCGACTGCTTCCAAGAGTCGATCGGCAAAACCCAAGGCGAACTCGACGGACGCTTGCTAGAATTAGAAGGCGACAGCCCGGATTATCGGCTGAAACGGGGATTAGCGCACCTGCTGAAAGGCGGTTACTCCACCTTGGAAGTCATCAGTCCCCTAGAACCCTCAGAGTTGAGACAGCGGGTTTTTGCATTGTCTGCGCGATCGACTCCCAGCCCTGAATCCACCCAATTAACCCTGGAAAAAGTAGCAAGTGAACTCAGCCAAGAGTTAAACAGAGAAGTTTTGCCACACGAAATCACTACAGGTTTATACGCCGATTTAAACGAAAACAAAATCCTCACTGAGTTTAATGCACCAACACCAGAAAACTTGCTTCACAAATACAATCTTTCTCAAGTTCAAGGCATATTTTACCGAGCAAGTCAAGTCCAATTAACCGCCCACCGCAACGATCCGGGAGAATACAAACTCTTATTTCGCTATCTGAAACTATTTCAATTAATGACTTACATCGAAGGCGATGCAGACCACGGTTTTACCCTTACAATAGACGGCCCTACAAGCTTATTCAAACCCAGCACCCGCTACGGCTTAGCCCTCGCGAAAATGCTGCCCGCACTGCTGCACGTCACCAAATGGAGTATGCACTCGACACTGCACACAAAAGACCCTTTTAGTGGCGTTTTGAAAACAGGTAAATTTACCCTAAATTCCGACTGCGGTTTAGTCAGCCACTATCCCCCTGGCAAGCCTTATGATAGTATGTTAGAAGCCGCCTTTGCTGAAAGATGGAATTCCACAAAAACCGAGTGGCAACTAGAGCGAGAAGTTGATTTAATTCCGATACCAGGTAGTGTGATGATTCCCGACTTTCGGTTGGTGCATCCCGACGGGCGAGTATTTTTATTAGAAATAGTTGGCTATTGGCGGCCGGAGTATTTGCAAAAGAAATTTGCACAAGTACAGAAGTCTGAATGCGATCACTTGATTTTAGCTATTTCCGAACGGCTGAATTTAGAAAAAGCCGGGGTGAATGTAAATGACGTGCCAGCAAAAGTAGTCTGGTTTAAAGATAAATTGTTGCCCAAATCCGTCCTGGAAGTCCTCGAATAGTAACCAATCCGCGCATCAGTTGCAAACTTCTTTCTTTCTCTCTCTCTGCGCCCTCTGCGCCGTCTGCGGTTCAAAAAAATTCTCCTCAAAAAACATCGCACATTCCCAGCTATACTAAAATGGGAATTCACCCCAATCCTTGCCACCGCGTAGTCTCACCCTAGAACCGATTGAAAAATGGCAGACACAAGTATTGTCGAAAGAATCAAAAAGCTTTTAGCCCTCGCCACCTCATCCAATGAAAACGAATCGACTGCTGCAGCCGAAAAAGCTTCCGTTTTACTGGCACAGTACAATCTCAGCCTCGCGGATTTAGGGCCAAATCACCAAGAAGAGATTGACGAAAACTCTGTTGAAACAACATCGAAATTTGTCACTTGGAAAATGATGCTGCTTTCGGGAATTGCCGACGCTAACGGTTGCAATGCCATGCGAAACACTTATAATGGCAATATGTTTTTGGTGGGAACTTCTACAAACCTGATTGTTTGCAAACACCTGTACGAGTATTTGAGTTCTGCGATTGAAAAAAGGGCTAAATACCGCAAAGGAAACGGCAGGGGATTGGCGTATCTGAATGCTTTTCGGGTTGGATGCGCGACAAGGTTGAGACAAAGATTGTTAGAACAAAAACAGGAAATGGAAGAGTCGGGGATTCCGGGTTCGGGGGATGCGGCGGCGACTCCAGGGATTGTAGTGCGATCGATGTTTGAGAAAAATCAACAGGCGATCGCCGATTATCTAGAGGGCCGAGGGGTTAAAATTAGAACTAGAACAGATTCTCAAGTCAGCAGCGCGGCGGGTTTTAATTCGGGGTATGAAGTGGGCGACAAAATTAGTTTGCACAAGCAAGTGCAGCAGCAAGGGGATATGAAACAACTTAATGAATGTCTTTGAGGAGGAGGTGCGATCGTGAAAATCAGCTTCCTAGGTTAGAATTAAAAACAGAAACTAACAGAAGAGAGCCATGTCAGACCAAGATATCGCTAATATAATTACGATCGAACCGGGTAAACGAGGTGGTAAACCTTGTATTCGAGGCATGAGAATTACAGTCTATGACGTGCTGGAATATCTTGCTTCTGGGATGACTTATCAAGAAATTCTCGATGATTTTCCCTATCTCACCCAACAGGATATTTTGGCTTGCTTGAGTTTCGCGGCTAAACGGTAATTGGATCGAGAGCGTTATAGTTAAGTGAATAAGATACATAGGGTAAAAACATGACAGTTTACAATCTAACTATTGCTAAAATTAGCCAACTGCCGGAGTCACTTGTTCAAGAGGTGAATGATTTTATAGACTTTTTGCTCCTCAAATACAACAGTAAATTGCCACAGCTTACTGAATCAGACTTTTCTGACTATTTAAAGAATTTAGAAGCCTACGAAGAAAAGTTGGCCCGTGGAGAGATTCAATGGTAGCCGCTTCATCAGTAAATTCAACATATACAAGAGCAGATGTTGTGTACGTCACAGTTTATGTTTGTTTGCTCAGTAATTGTTCCTTCAATTCCTGACACTCTTTTGCTAGCGGGATGCCTAATTCTGTAGCGATGGATAAAGCGAGATTGCAAGACTCAATAGCTAGAGGGAGGTTGCCTAAATCCGCTTGGAAGCTCGCCAAATTGTAAAAAATTAGAGCCTCAGAGCGACGATCGCCAATTTGTATAAAAATTTCGTATGCTTTCAAAAAATTTTTATGAGCTTCTAAATGATGACCAAGTTTAAATAGCGCATTTCCCAAATTAGTTAATGCTATCCCTATGCCCTGTAAATTGCCTATTTTTTCTGCAATTATGAAATGTTGTTCAGCATAATCAATAGCTATATCGTATTTCTTTAGGGCAAAGTATATATTCCCTAAATTGCCCAATGTTGATCCAATACTTTCTGGATTGTTTGTTTTTCGAGAAATAACCAAACATTCTTCATAGCAACTAATCGCTCGATCGTACTCTCTTATAGCAAGGTAAGTGTTAGCCATACTGCCCAAAACTTTCCCAACACCTAAACTATAGCCTATCTTCAACATTCTGGATAAACTTTCCTTATAATAAAAAATAGCTTCGTCGTAGTTTCCTAAGTAATGATATGCCTTACCCAGACCCAAGAAGCAAACAGCATCACTGGCTGGGTCTAAGTTTCCCAATAGTCTACTGTATAAATCAATTACTTCACGATAGTAGCCCCAAGTTATTAGCGGATTGTGTAATTCTGTATTATTAGGTGTATCAAGGTTAATCTCAAGGATTTTGCTAGCTCTTTCCCAGTCTTTCACTTCGCAGAGATGGTGAAATGCTTCCAAGTATCCCCGCACTTTCTCAAGATTGGAAGCATCTGACTTAGGTTTATCATCAGTTAGCCACTGTACAACTGCTCTGTACTGAAGCCGCTGCTCGCGAGTTGGAAATTGGGCCGGGAGATTATGAAGATTGATACCTAACTTTTCCAAAATCAACTCACCAGATGGGAGCGGGTTATTTTGCAGAGTAAATTTGTCCGAGTTTTTCATTTTTAGGGAAGGATTAATCGGTGAGCGATCGCCACACTACGAATCAAATTATGTTGTCCCACCAGGCGATTATCTTCATCGTCGATTCCTCCATCTTCAACTAAATAGCGATTACGCAGAGTTTGCATTGCATCCTGTTGCTGCTTCTTACTGTAACCCTCGTCTTCTAAATTAATCAGCCACCACTTTTCTTTTACTTCGCAGCGATATATTGAGGCAGTGCAAAGCAAAAGATAGGCATCATAAACATCATTTTTTAACCGTTTAAATGTCTTATCAATCCGTTCCTTAACTTTTCTTCGCAAGACTTTCGTGTATGATGCTAACTGCCACCTATCCTCATCGCCTTTAACTACTCCTTGGTTACGCGCTTCATCAATAGCCTTTTTTACCTCCTCAATGTAACCACTGTTCTCTTTCCAGTAAGCCCTGACTATCCCCTTATATGAACCCTTAATTTCTCCAACGATCGTCCGCAATGCTAAAGGATGCCCGTCATAAACTTCTCCAATTACTCGCAGGGGACTATGTGGTAATTCCCAATTAGCCTCTAGTTCAGCTTTTTGAAATAACGCCACCTGCTCAGGTACTTCTAATCCTTTCAAAACTTGACAATACCAGAGATTTTTATAGCGGTCGCATTCTGATGTCTCAAACTTAGTTGGCAAATCCTGAGAGGTAAGAATGAAACGACTTTGACAAGATGATTCTGCCAAGAAACTCACAAAAAACTTACCCCACCACTCATCAGCAAAATCACCCCAGCCATCCTCTTCATTTCCTGTCAATAGGTACTCAAGAGAATCCATGAGGATTAAATAGCGATTTTCGCGCAAGCGTTTGACTAATCGCCGTGACAGTTGCTCTGGTTTGCGATCGTCCTTTGGGACAATTTCCCCCCACTTTTCCAGCCATTGCAGCGCGACACTGGCAAAGTCTGAAGTTTTATTTTCATCTTCAAAATTCTCCCTGTGTTCCCTCCAATCTCCTCGCAATTCCTGTACTAGCCTTTCAGCCAAAGCAGTTTTACCAATACCTGTCATGCCAACCAATAGCAAGACACGAGTAGAAGAATTTACGCGATCGCTCAACTCTTGAATCAGACTTTCTCGCCCAACCCACGCATCGTCATAGACGCTAAACTCCATATAGGATGTAGGTTGCTGGGGTGGGGTTTTGTCAATAATTTCTTCCCAGTTCTCTATGCCAACCGCTTTACAAATAGCAATAAATACATCTCGGTCAATTGGTATCCCCCGCCTAAACCGCTTTAAGGTTGCTACTGAAGTATGAGCCTCACTATACCAAGCCGTTGCTGTTGCTTCCCAGCCTTTATTTTTTCTTTTTTCATCGACGATTTTCAGCCCTTGTTTAGAAGCTCTGAGAGAAAGTGCCATAAGGTTGCATATTAATGTTGGCCCAGATACGCCACGACGTGCTTAATCAAGTGACAGCTATTCCATTTACTTGTTCAATATATTAACAAAACCAAGATGCTTTTCCCTGACCCCTACTCTACTGGGGTTTTGCTATGGGTTCAATTTTAGCTCACTTTTAAAATATGTGGTGAGCTGAGCCAAAAGTGGTGATTTTTGCCCTCGATATCTCGCTGAAACTTGAAATATCAACAGCAAGGGAGCAATAACCCAATGTCTCAGATCAAACCCATAACTGCCACTACCAGCGAACCCACTATCCACGTACCCGGTACTCAACCGAGCCCACCCCAGTCCTTGGGTGGAGTAACTGAAACGATTCTTACAGTGGCTGTCCTAGTTCGATCGATCGCACTTCTGATTCAAGCTCTAGACCCAATAGTACGCAAATCTGGTAAATAAGCCAATTCAATGATGGGGCGAGCATCCACGCCCCACTTTCCCCAAAACATCGCCCTCAATCAATCAATCAATTCGGCTTCTTCAAAAATCTGTCTAGTCGTCAACTCCAAACCAGGCCGAAACTCATCCACAATCGGTGTATTATCCGTATAAACTTGACTCAAACCATCGGTCAAAAAACTTCTAATTAAAATAGCCTCTGGATCAATCACCCAAACTCGCGGAACGCCCGCCGCCAAATAATCTTTCGCCTTCTCTTCAAATTCCTTCATACTTTGATCCGGCGATATAATCTCAATCACCAGTTCAGGAATTGCGGGACAAGCTTCATTTGGTCGCCAACTTTTCGGCAGACGTTCATAAGAAATGTACGTTAAATCGGGAACAGGTACCCAATCTTTATCCTGACGTTTTAACAAAATTGCCCATTCTGGAAGCACTCGCCCCAGTCCTTTACACCATACACGAATCAGGCGACACAAAGCTCCCTGTAAACTGGAATGAAAAAATTTTGGAGACACTTTAGGGACTGCTTCACCATCTACAAACTCACAATATATATCTCCGTCGGGCAAAGCTAGAAATTCTGCTAAAGTGAGTTTGGTTCCGATGCCTACCATGACCCCCAGCCCTCTCGCTAATTAACTCAAATATCAATTATACAAAATTTTCCAACATTCCTAGAAGTGCGATCGCCCCTCAGCCTCTATGCCAAAAGTGGAACAGGCGTCCCGCCTCTGAATCTCTGTGAATTTCTGCGCCTCAAAAATCAAAATCCCAATTCGCCAAAAACAATAGCGGGGCAGGCTATCCAGCCTGCCCCACATTCTCTAAAAGCCTCAAAATCATTCACTTCAACCAGGCAGGATGAGCCATCAAAGCTGCAAACGGCTGCACTCCTCGCAACTGATTTGACAGCGGCAAATGCCCTCTCGGCGCGCTCAAATCCCAGATAAACTCTTGCGGGTAGCGCGTCCAATTATTCCCCTTCTTCCAGCCAATTAGCGGCCACAATTTATCCCAATTCTTGCCCGAGCTCAGCCAAATTTCCCGCTGCACTGAAAAGCCAAATTTGCCTTCGGAATGAACTTTCCACAGCGTATTAATTGTTTGCAAATCCGCCACCGGCAAACTCTCAACTTGCGTAAAATACAGCCACTTTCTCACTGAAGCTGTATCACCAGCCAATTCACAAAGCTTGTCTAAAGTCAAGCGATCGGCTTCTTGAAATTCCTGTAACGCCAATAATTGTTGCAGTGGAGTGTAATCAATGTTAGAGTCCGATCGCAGCGGCACAACCCCACTTGGAAAATTCGCTTGCAAAAACTCCCTCGCTCTCGGAGAATTAGCACTGTAAAGAATTTGGTAAGCCTTACCCATTACCGCAGTCGGTGCATCTGACTTGCGCTCTAATAAAAATTCCATCAATACATCCCAACCGGAATCTGCTATTTGTTGTTGCAGCAGTTGCAGTTGAGTTTTTTCCGAACCCGACCTCAACTGAGAGCGGAGTTCGGCTGTATCGGCCGCCGAGTCTAGAGGAGAAGTAGAAATCGAGTCAGTCATGAGAAACTATCAGCTATCAGCTATCAGCTATCAGCGATTAGCTGAAGCCCTGGTTTTCCCCCATTGTACAATGGTACTGACTCCGATTCACCTCTCTGTACTCGGATGCCTGCGCGCAACGCCACCTGGTTTAGCCTATCGCCCCCACCCTCTTCGCCAATGGCAGCAATAGCAAATAAGTCTACCATCTGAATTTTACGATCGATGCCATGTCAAAGAGTTTTTCTTGAACCTAGTCGTCCACGATCGAAACCCATGCAGGGAACGAAGGCGGAAAAAAGTTTATGTCATATTCCGAGTCTTCCCACTCTTTGACCCAAAGCGGCACGGCGCCGGGGCTAGGAGTTGCAGAAAAGGTGCGTTCTTTGACTTCGATCGAGTGAAATAGCTGTTTTAAAGTATCTCCCCGATCCAAAGCTTCGCTGAGGATGTCGTCCAACTCAGGATCGACCCGTTTGACGCGGTTTTTGTCCTCCTCCAGCCACAGAAGTTTCAAAGACTTCAGATCTCTCGGACTGAGGATGCTCTTGTAGTACACGCGCTTAAGGGTCGCTACGGGTTCCAATGAGCGTTCGATCCGGCGAATTTGCTGAACTCGCAGGTAGTGCCATTCCGCTAAACGCTTGCGTTCCGAAGGCGGGATGGTTCCTTTCCCTGCTGCGTGTTTGTAGTCGTATTTAATCAAACTGCAAGCCATATTGGCTAGCAGGTGAATCAACTGTTTTTCTTTGGGTGTCGCCTGACGCCGTTCCTGGGTTCTTGTCAATACGCGCTGTCTGCGGGTAGTTTCGAGAGTATTTTCCATTGGGTTTTTACTAGATGAAATACGATTGTGCCAGATCCGAATCCCGAACATCAGAAGGTAAGGAAGTTGATAGGCGGGGAAACTCCACCGACAGACTCGCCTTACCTGTTATTTTCCCATTCACCGTTCTCTGAAACTGACCCCCCCCGGGATTAGGTAAACTGAATATTGGGATCGAGTTTTAACCGCCTCGATCAGAGGCGGTTGCGACAACAAATGCCACCACAACCACAACCGCACAAGAGCAAACCACACAAGAGCGCCAATTATTTCCTGCCTTTACCCGTTTTTACCTCTTCTTGGTCCCCATCCTCATTCGTTCCAGTGTAGTTAAAGTCGGGACGACTCTCCCAAGCCGTCAAACTGCTGGCTGATGAATGTTGTGGGGCGATCGCTGAAGCGCTGGCGCTGCCTGCCTGGAAAAAGCCGAAGCCAGCCGAGGCAATTACCCCTAATACTAAGATGCTGTTTTTCATGTTCGATGACCCTGATTTCCGTAGATTGACACTTTTTGGCTAACCCGATCTGTCAGAAATGGGTTGATGCAATAGCCCACTTGTCTTCTGATAAATCTGCCTGCCATAATCAATTCAGACAGGCACACCCGCTTGCGATCGGAAACGCCGGAAGTGACGTGTTACTAACGTCCACGATCATCCACCAACCCGATTTTTTTGGGTAGTGGAGCGAAAGCCATCAGGGCGTCGATCCATCAGGGAGTTAAGCCATCAGGGTGCTAATCCATCGGGTAGTTAAGCCATCAGGGCGCATCTTCTATAATTAGCCACAGACTTAACTTTTATAGTTGAGCCAGTGGTCAGCCGGGCACTGACAACGCCTTTAAGAATTAAACTTTTTTTGGATTCATCCCCAAAAGTTTGTCCTTAAGAATCCCCGCGCTTGCGGAAGTCCGGGGAGTGTCAGCAGCATGGAATTCCATGCACTCTAAGTCAACTAAAAAAACGCAGATTAACGATATCTCCCACTCAAGCAGTCCTCAGCCAAACGCTGGGGTTTTTTATTGGCAGCTATTGCTGAGCCTTTTCCTCCGGCACAAGGCAGCCGGCTCTCAAGGCAGAAGGTTGACAGCACTGCGGTTAGGAGTTTCCCTGGCAACATCATACCACCGGGTGAATTTTAAAGTAAAATTGTAAATAAATGTGAATTAAATGGCATTTTTGCCTTTGCAATCCGAGCGAGTGAAAATTAACATACTTCTCTAAACGAGTGTGAAGAACAAGGGGGGTGGGGTACGATAGTTCGCAGGATTTGGCGCCAACGGTTGCAAAGATACGGTAAAGATTGAGAAGGAGAAAGGTGAGTTAGTAGACAATAGAGAAAGACAAACAAAAATTTTCAACCATAGTAAGGCCGGTTCAAAAAAAACAATGCAAATGCCAGGATAGGCAAACTCCAAACCCTCATTGAATAAATCGTTCCCTAATCTAAAATCTAAAATCTAAAATCTAAAATGGTATAAGCTGGCAATAATTCCAATTTGTAACCTTTCGATCGCACAACATAGGGGCGCAACATCTTGATGAATTCTCAGATGACAGCAGAAGTCAACTCCACGTACCAATATCAAGTCGGAGGATATTTGCCTGCCGGTGCGCCCACCTATGTCAGGCGATCGGCTGACAGCGAACTCTACGAAGGACTCAAAGCCGGAGACTTCTGCTACGTGTTGAGTTCGCCGCAAATGGGAAAGTCCAGCCTGCTAGTGCAAACAGCCAAAAGGTTGCAAGCAGAAGGTACAGTTTTTGCCGCCATCAACTTCAGAAGCATCAGCAGCCCAAATGTCTCCCCCCAAAAGTGGTATGCCGCAATCATGTACCGCATGGCAAGCAGTTTGCAACTCACAAACAGGTTTGATGCCATCAAGTGGTGGAACGATCGCGAACTGCTATCGCCGATGCAGCGATTGGAGATATTTATCGAAAAAGTTTTGCTCAAGTCACTTCAGCAAAATCTGGTAATTTTCATAGATGACATTGACAGCATCAGCAGCCTAAATTTCAGTACCAGCGATTTTTTTGCTTTGATCCGGGCTTGTTACTCCAAGCGGGCAGAGCAACCGGAATACGATCGCCTGACTTTTGCTGTTATGGGAGTAGCAGTCCCCTCAGAATTGATCCGAGATCCCAGATGCAACCCTTTTAATATTGGACGGCAGATTCATTTAAGTCGATTCCAACTGCACGAAAGTTTGCCGCTAGCAAAAGGATTGGCCCTCAAAGCTTTTCGCCCCCAAAAAGTGCTGCAAGAAATATTAGCTTGGACGGGTGGGCAACCGTTTCTGACTCATAAAGTTTGCCACTTGGTACTTGAATACGGGCCTTTCATTGGCAGAAATTCCGAAGCTCAGCAGGTTGAAAAACTGGTCAAACACAGAATTATTAAAAATTGGGAAGAAGAAGACGAACCCCAACATTTGATACCCATACGCGATCGCATTTTCCATAGCCACTGCGACCTCACGCGGCTGTTAACGCTGTACCAGCAAGCTTTGGAGCCGATCAAGGCAACAAAACCGGGGGAATCGCCGGGAGTACCAGCCGATTACTCTCTTGAAAAACTCGAATTGCAACTATCAGGACTGGTTGTTAAATCTCACGGTAGATTAATAGTTTCCAACCTAATTTATCAGTCAGTTTTTAATCGCTTCTGGGTGGAAAAAGAGCTGGGCAAATTGGCTCCCTACCACTCCGCGCTAGCAGCATGGCTGGCTTCAGACCGCGAAGATGAATCGCTGTTATTGACAGGAGAAAGTTTACAGTTAGCATTGGATTGGGCTGCGGACAAACAATTAAGCCAAGAACACTATTGGTTCTTGAATCCCGATCGAACTTTTGGGGAACAACCGACAGTCGTTGTCGCAGAAGTTGCAGACAGCAGCGTAGACACCGATGCAGACAGCCGCATCCTCACCCCGCCCTCAGATAGTGTTCCAACAGGCAGCAACGAACAGAGATTGTACGATCACATCGTCTCCTGCGTGGAAACGGAATCCCCCGCACAGGTGATCGAGCGGTTCCGAAAGCTATTTATCGACGGCATGGGCTATCCCGAGCGAGAGATTGAAGCAACTTTGTACAGTATAGTCTCCGTCAAGCGATCGGATCAGCACTTTAAATATATCCTACACCGCTGCTGCTACATCCCGATCAACCGCTGGCAACTGCAATCGCACAACCAGTTCGCGATCGCCAAGTTGGTAGCTTTATTTAAGCAGGCTTCTCCCCGATTTGGGACGGAATTTTACATAGTCAAGCGCTTGCAAGAACAAATAGCTTTCTTTTCTAAAAGTGAAGAATTTCAGACCCTAGAGCGCTTAGTAAAAGCCTTAGATAGAGAGTCGGAACCGCAGCAACAAGATACAGATTCTCCTTTGGGCGAATTGATCTGTCGGTATCCTTATTTGTACGGCTATTCTCTCCTGAGCAAGGGCAGCATTGAGGAAGACCAACAAACCATCAAAAAACTGGCATTTCAAAGACAGCGACAATTTGAAACACATTTGTCTCAATATTTAAATTATTTGGTTGAGCCGAGAAATACAGAAATAGGAATTGTGCAACGGGCGCCTAATCCCACACTTTTGAACGATGCAGAACTGCACTTAGCAATCATGGAATTTGCCGGAAAAGTAGCAGGCGATCGCAGCTACAAAGAAGAGGCTCAATTTTTCCTGAGAGATGCCAGACAAACTCCATCTTACGCCTCATTTAAAGTGGATTTGTATGAATATTTAATATCCTCGGTTGAACCCGAATACGGGGGGCGTCAATTTAATGACCGTTTGTACAAACAAATCAAAAATACATTGCGAGAAAATGACTCGGTGAAATTCAATAATATATTGTTAGTTGGGACTTGCCACCAGTTGTTCAACTTCTTAGTAGTGGAAAATGCCCAACATCCCAGCCACTACGTTTTTTACGATTTGGTGTACAACCTCGGTGCCAGCAGGACAATGGGTTTATTGCTGAAACTTGTACTGCTTTCGGGCAAAGTTAAACCTGAGTTGGAAAAGCGATTTTCTATTCTGTTTAATCACTATGAAGGTAAAGCTTCTAATGAAATTATGTGGTTTGTCAAATCCTTGGAAAATTTTAATGTGGCTTTGGTTGTGAATTTTGGTAAGACGGATTTGTCTTTGGTTAAACAGCAGCTTATTTTGACTTGAAAATAACAAAATCGCTCGGGCGGCTTTATATAATACTATTAACTCAAAAAAATTAAGTAAACACCAATGAAAGCTTTAGTAGTCACAGGAACGACCGACGAAAAAGGTCAATTAATTCTCGATCGACCTTTAACACTAGACACTCCCGACCCCGTGCGAATCATTCGGGTTCTTCCGGAACCTAAAGATGAAGCTGAAGACGACCCCGACGATACTCTGGTTGCAGAAATAACAGCCAGTGTCAGAAAAGCATGGCCGCCAGGCCAAGCCGGACAAACCCTATTAATCTTGGAAGTGTGGGAGAGAATCGATTTTAGATTTTAGATTTTAGATTTTAGACGATCGCACGATCGATCAAGTGGAATAGCCGTTGATCGTACTTTTGTTAACCATTTACTCAAAATCCGTGAAGCGAAGCTATCTTCCCGCAGGGGTTCGGTGAAGGGTAGGGAATCGCGCAGATATCAGCCTCAACTCCATCCGCAGCATCATCGCCGATTTTGATGAAAGCCAATAGCGGTGTATTATTAATTTTATGATTAGCTATCTCAAAGGCACAGTCGCCGATATCGCCAAAGGCAGCAACCGCGTCATATTGACTCTGGAAGTCAATCAAATCGGCTATGAAATCCAAATTTTGCCCCGTGTGACCGGTCAATTGCCAGCATCCGGCGAAGTCGCCCAAATTTTTACCCACCAGCAAGTTAAGGAAGACCAAATCGTATTGTACGGTTTTGGCAGCGCGGCCGAACGCGATTTGTTTCGGCAGTTAACGAGTGTTAGCGGTGTGGGAGCTCAACTGGCGATCGCACTTCTGGATACTTTAGGATTGCAAGATTTAGTCCAGGCGATCGTGGGCGGTAACACCCGCATCCTCGCCAAAACCCCGGGCGTCGGTACAAAAACCGCAGAACGCCTCGCCCTGGAACTCAAAAGCAAACTCTCGGAATGGCGACAACAAGCAGGTTTGACAACTTCAGTCGCCGCCGGAGTTCCCCCAGCTATTCAAGAAGAAGTCGAGATGATCCTGCTGGCGATGGGATACACTGGGGCTGAAGTCTTGCAGGCGCTGCAAACCCTCAGTCAAGACAGCACTTTGTCCGCCAAAGGTAATGCCGATGATTGGATACGTGAGGCGATCGCCTATTTGAGCCGATAATTCCCTACCCGAGCCCGAAACCGGGAATAAAAACCAAATTCGGCCGGGCCAAAAAACCCATCCCTGGCAAAAATTTTATCGTTGTTATGCTTCCCCTGTGATAACATAGGAGATTGTGACAATCGTACAAAAAAAACTAAAATCAATTCATGGCTCTTACACAACAGCGCAAACAAGAAATCATGGGCGACTTCCAAACCCATGAAACCGATACCGGTTCAGCAGATGTCCAAGTCGCCATGCTGACCGATCGCATCACAAAACTCAGCGCCCACCTGAAAATCAACCAAAAAGACTTCGCCTCCCGGCGCGGTTTGATGATGATGATCAGCCGCCGCAAGCGCCTGCTAGCATACATCCAAAAGGAAAATGTCGATCGCTACAAAGCATTGATTGCCCGTCTAGGCATTCGCGGCTAAACACCAAAGCCAAAATTTGCGACAATATTCTTTAATCTTGGACAAACACCAAGACTTATTGAAAAATGTTCGAGATTTCAGGTTAGAGATAAAATATGTCCTCCGAACCACCCCGCAAGCGCTTGCCCTTTGAACCGGCAACAAATCGTAAAAAAACGCCTAAAAAGCCCCCAGAACCTCAAGCAAGCGTAGCCTTAGAGTCGGATTCTGCCGACAAGCAGCCGAAAGCTAACAAAACCGGAAAACAGTCGCAATCCATCCCAGAAGTAGTGAGCCAACGCATGATATCTCGCATAGCGGTATTCTGCGGCATACCTACCCTATTGGGAATTTGCACATTTTTTGTAAGCTATTTGGTAGTCAGCAAGGGCTTGTTTGATTTGCCCAACACAGCAGTATTGCTGGTAAGCATGGGCTGTTTTGGTCTAGGTGTTCTGGGATTAAGCTACGGAGTCCTCTCGGCTTCCTGGGATGAAGAAATTTCAGGAAGCACTCTGGGGTGGGAAGAATTTAATACCAATTTTGGACGGATGCGAGAAGCGTGGCGCGCCGCGAAGCCAAAAAGTTAGTCATTAGTTATTAGTTATTAGTCATTAGTCATTAGCTAACAACTAAAATGTTAACCATCTAGAATTTGTTTTTGGGGAGGGAACAAGAACCCGCCCCACAACAATGCTAATAATACTGATATAAATAGATTCTCGATCGCCATTGCATCTATTTTTCTCAGTGCATCAGAGTCATCATCCGTTTCTAGCCCAACTAAAAAGGCAAAAAAAATATGATTATTGTAATGAAAGCCGGCACTCCAGAAGCCGAGATCGATCGAGTAGACGAAGAGCTCCGCACTAACTGGGGTTTGATACCAGAAAAAATCGTCGGCCGTTACAAAGTTGTTATGGGTTTGGTAGGCGAAACCGCCGAGCTCGAACCGATGCAACTGCGCGAAATGAGCACCTGGATTGAGGAAGTGCTGCGCGTGGAAAAACCCTACAAACGCGCTTCTCTGGAGTACCGCCAAGGAGAAGCCAGCGAAGTAGCGGTTGCTACTCCTTTAGGAACTGTAATGATCGGCTTGCATCACCCGATCGCGATCGTAGCAGGCCCTTGCTCGGTCGAAAACGAAGAAATGATTGTCGAAACGGCAATGCGCGTCAAAGCTGCTGGCGCTCACTTTCTCCGTGGTGGCGCATACAAACCGAGAACTTCCCCCTACGCTTTCCAAGGCCACGGCGAGAGTGCTTTGGGATTGCTAGCTGCGGCCCGGGAAGCTAGCGGTTTGGGAATTATCACGGAAGTTATGGATGCGGCGGACTTAAGTGCGATCGTGGAAGTAGCCGACGTAATCCAAGTCGGGGCGAGAAATATGCAGAATTTCTCACTGTTGAAGAAAGTCGGAGCTCAAGACAAACCGATTTTGCTGAAGCGCGGCATCTCGGCCACCATTGAAGAATGGTTGATGGCTGCTGAGTATATCATGGCTTCTGGCAATCCGAACGTGATTTTGTGCGAGCGCGGAATTCGCGGGTATGACAGGCAATATACACGCAATACGCTTGATTTGTCGGCAGTACCAGTATTGCGGACTCTGACTCACTTACCGATTATGGTTGACCCTAGTCACGGCACCGGTTGGGCGCAGTTTGTACCCTCAATGGCGTTTGCTTCGATCGCCTCTGGTACTGATTCGCTGATGATTGAAGTGCACCCGAATCCGAAAAAAGCTTTGTCTGACGGGCCGCAATCTTTAACACCGGATCAGTTCGACAAGTTGATGGAAGAATTGGCGGTGATTGGTAAAGTCATGGGACGTTGGCCGCAACCCGTGCCTGTTTTGGCATAAAAACAGGCGAAACGCCTAACCTAAAATGCGATCGGGGTTAAATCCCCGACTTCTTAAAGAAGTCGGGGATTTTGTTATAGCCTTTCTCAGAAAGATGAGGTACAATAACAGCAGTGTGTAAACCAGTTAAAAATATTTGATGACGTAACTTGACTGAACGCCCACTCTATGGATTTGGCTAATTCTTGATAATTAGTAGTCTTGATAGAACGGAGAATGAT
>NZ_JAUBPS010000055.1:0-42504 GCF_036700865.1 Microcoleus sp. S13C4 | reverse complement strand
TAGCTCGTCAGCAGGGTTTTGACATCACTGTTAGTGGTTGGCAGTATGGCTAATTGAGAATGGTGCAAGATCTCAGTAAAAACGGACTAACTAGGTTAACGCTCAAACAGGGAACTCCAAGAACTCCCGGCAGCAACCACCCTCATGTAGAGCTAAAAAATGCTAAAGGCAGTAGAATCGATCTACAAGGAAAGCTCGTTAACAGAAAAAGTCCAGCTAATCATACTCCTATTGATTGGGACATTTAACAATGGAACGCTTAAACTACTGGCAGTTTCCGGGATTTGAAAATATTTATCTAGAGGATAGCTATGTACTTAGCATTAATGCTAAAACATCTATACAAATCCTCTTGGAAGCTGTCCTCACTGAAAATCACTCTCTCTACACTCAGCCCTTACCAGGGGAACAGTATTGTTATCGGCGGATGACCGTCAATTTTCCCCACCCTCAAACCTACGATTTGGTTCTGAACAACATCAGCCCAATTGCAGATCCAGATGGTGGAGTTGATTACGGGAACATAGACGAATTTTTTAGGGCGGAGGACAAATACTATTTAAGAGGGGAATGGGGAGAACTTACTATAGTTTCCGATCCACCCCTACTTTTTGATGAAAACTATTTAATTGTCAGAAACGGCGAGAATTTTATTCAAATTAATAAGGATAAAATCAGTCTTTGTGAATGGAAAAGGGAAAGGGAAGGAGTAATCAGCTTAGTTTACGAAAACGATTTTGGAAGTGATTTATGTGTTCAAATTGAGGCAGAGCAAGATCCCGAAGGCTTTGAAGCAGCTTTGGGGTATATGAACGAACTTGACACAGGTCATACAACTGATATTACAGGAGGAGGCGAACTGACATTTGACAAAATCAAGCAGTTTTATGCCCATAATTTTAATCAGGAAAATGTGCAAGCATTTTCTGTTAAGTTTCCTAGCTCAGCGGGCCATAAATATTCGATTTCGGCAATTACTTCCGACAATAAATTAGTGCAGGCTTTTGCATCTAGCCTAGAATAATTTAAAATTTGGATCTACTGCTAATCGTCGATCGCCCCATCTAAAATTAATCTAAAAAATTAAAAGGTGAAAAATTAATTTTTCACCTTTTAACTCTCGACTTCCAAATTACCCGCTACTGAACAAACTTCTTGAATGCCAGTGTCACGTTGTGGCCGCCAAATCCAAAAGAATTCGACAGCGCCACATCAACTTTTAGATCGCGACTTGTATGAGGAACATAGTCTAAATCGCACTCAGGATCGGGATTTTCCAAATTAATTGTCGGCGGGATTTTGTCATTGGCGATCGCCATTACCGTCGCCACCGCTTCAATTCCCCCAGAACCGCCCAAAAGATGACCGGTCATTGACTTGGTAGAACTAATTGCTACTTTGTAAGCATGGTCTCCCAAAGTCTTTTTAATCGCTTTCGTTTCCGTAGAATCGTTGGGAAGCGTGCTCGTGCCGTGAGCATTGATATAGCTCACCATATCCGGTGTCAAACCCCCATCTTTGAGCGCTAAAGCCATTGCTCGCGATGCACCTTCGCCCCCGGGTACTGGGGAAGTCATGTGATACGCATCGCAAGTTAAACCGTAGCCAACGATTTCTGCGTAAATCTTCGCGCCACGGGCCAGAGCGTATTCCATTTCTTCTAGAATCAGAATGCCAGCACCTTCGCCGATCACAAAACCATCACGATCGCGATCGAACGGACGAGAAGCATGAGTCGGGTCATCGTTGCGAGTCGAAAGCGCCCTCGCCGCAGCAAAACCCGCCACGGACAAAGGTGTCACCGCAGCTTCCGTACCACCGCAAATCATCGCTTGCGCGTAACCCCCTTGAACTAAGCGAAAGGCATCACCCACGGCATTTGACCCGGCAGCGCAGGCCGTCACGGGGCAAGAGTTCGGTCCTTTAGCACCCGTTTGAATCGCTGTCAGGCCCGCGGCCATATTCGCAATCATCATGGGAATCATAAACGGGCTGCATCGATCGGGGCCGCGATTCAGATAGATCTCTTGCTGGTCTTCCAAAACCTTCAGGCCGCCAATGCCAGTGCCAAGAATGACACCCACCTGTTCTGCGTTCAGGTCGTTAATCTCAAACTTTGCATCAGCAACAGCTTGTTTGCTGGCTGACACCCCAAATTGAGCAAAGCGATCCATCCGCTTTGCTTCCTTGCGCTCTAAATAGTCGTGTGGGTCGTAACCCTTCACCTCTGCGGCAAAGCGGCAGTCGTGTCGCGACGCGTCGAATAAGGTGATCGGGCCTATACCATTCTTCCCGGCAAGCAACCCGTCCCAATATTCGGACAAGGTATTGCCGATCGGTGTAATCGCGCCGAGACCCGTGATAACAACGCGCTTACGCTCTAAATTTGTCATGATTTCAGTTTCAAAAAATTAAACACCCAGAACGCAGAACAAAAGAGGAGTTTGCAGTTTTCTAACTTCTCTCCTCTTAGGGGAAAAGACAGGTATTTTATGCTTTTGGAGCTGTAAGTTTGCTGCTGATGAAATCTACAGAAGCTTGAACCGTAGTAATTCCTTCGGCTGCTTCGTCGGGAATTTCAATATCAAACTCTTCTTCCAAGGCCATGACCAGCTCTACTGTATCTAAGGAATCTGCTCCTAAATCGTTAGCAAAGTTGGCTTCGGGCTTAACTTCGCTCTTATCGACTTCCAGTTGCTCTGCCACAATTTTCTGGACTCTAGCAAAAATGTCGTCTTGGCTCATAACATCGTGTCCTCATTGGTTGCTGCGTATCTAATCTTATCCGAAAGGGGGATCGACAAGAGAAAGGCTGGCCGCTTTTCTAAGTGACACGGGCCAGCGACAATTGGAACACGGACGATCGCAGCAACTTTAGGACTAAAGCAAAAAAACCCCAATAGCCCAAAATCAATCATCTCGTTTAGCCACCTGATAACGTTGAGGAACCGGATTTATGGTCGATGGTGTGTCCGTCATCAACTCAAAATGCTTGAGAAAAGCTGACACTTGACTCCTAGCTAGGCGGTGATACGTTAATGATAAAGAGGGAAAACTAAGCAGGAAGCCTCCCGACTTCGATGGCTCAAGTTTCTTTTCCCGAACCTTGTGTCCCCAGCAGAAACAACTATGCCATCCCAAACTCTCAGATATGCTTACTTTCCCGGTTGCGTTGCCCAAGGGGCGGCCCGCGAACTTTACTTGTCTACAATGGCGCTAACTCAAGCGTTGGGGATTGAACTGGTGGAACTCAAAAAAGCTGCCTGCTGCGGTTCTGGCACTTTCAAAGAAGATTCGCAGTTACTCGAAGATACTGTCAACGCTCGCAATATTGCTTTGGCTGAGGAACTGAATCTGCCTTTGCTGACGCATTGCAGCACTTGTCAAGGGGTAATCGGTCATGTAGACGATCGCCTCAAGGATTGCCAAAAAACCGATCCAAACTACGTAGATAAAGTTAACGATTTACTAAAAAAACAAGGTTGTTCGCCTTATCAAGGCAGTACCGAGGTGAAACATCTGTTGTGGGCGATCGTTGCAGATTACGGGCTCGACGAGGTGCAGAAGCGAGTCACCCGCAAGCTTTCGGGTTTGAAGTGCGCGTCTTTTTACGGGTGCTATCTGCTGCGAGCTCAGGATAAGCTGCTTTACGATGACCCCCACCAACCCGAATCGATGGAAAATATATTTCGGGCGATCGGGGCAACTCCGGTTTATTATCGAGGCCGGACGCAGTGCTGCGGCTGGCCGTTGGCGAGTTATGCCACTAACCAATCTTTTCAGATGGCAGGCAAACATATTCAAGATGCTCTTGACAAGGGCGCTGATTGTATGGTAACTCCTTGTCCTCTCTGTCACTTGAACTTGGATTCGCGGCAGCCGGAGGTGGAAAAAGTAATCGGGCGCAAATTGGGTTTGCCCGTGCTGCATTTGTCGCAATTGGTGGCTTTGGCTTTGGGTGTGGAGCCAAAAAAACTAGGGCTCGATCGACATATCGTGTCAACTAAGCCCGTGTTAGAAAAATTAGGCTTTTAGTCGATCGATTTGCGCGGCTTTGTAGTAAAGACTTTACTCCTTTCTAATATCAAATCCCGTTAGAGCGGAATTATACCCGAGTGCTAGCGGGAAGCTCGATCGCGCTCATACACTCTTGAGTTGATAGAAGATACCGTCCACAATTTGTCGTTTTGTCCCCAGAGGTGGTCTAGTCTTCTTCTTGTGGGGCAGCAATCGCGCTGCGGAGTTATCACCCGTTGTCGGTGAAGTTACTCGACAATGCCATTTATTTCTGATCTTAGCTCGTCATCAGAGAGCCCAAATGGGTTCTTTAAGCTATTGACACCACCAAAAGATGAAGCGGTCTAACGACGGGGGCTTCAGCGAACGGCGTTGCACGGTGGCTACACCACTGATAACCGATGCCTCAGTTCCTTTGCCAGCCATTGTTAGACTGCGATCACTCTCTTCGCATTCCATAGCCCGGATCTACACTCCAAAGCAAGTGTGGTGGTTGGTAGGTTAATATGCAGACAACAGAAACAAAAGTTGTATACAATTACACAAAATAGTTTTTTAAGAGTTCCTAACTGCCTAGTTATGGATAAGGAATCAGCAATGAAACGAAACCCAGTAAATCTCACACGTTCGGTATTCCTATGGGCAATGCTAGGAATCATTTGTGGTTTGTTTGCTGCAAGTTATTGGATATTTTTGTCTTACATGATGGTTGGATTTGAATATTTTAGTGGACTTTCTCTACTAATCATCATGCCGCTTGCCGGCTTGCTCATCGGTTTGCTCATTCATTGGCTGGGAAATCCTGGCGAAATAGGGTTGATTATTGACAATATTCATCTCAATGGCGGGCGGTTACCAATGAACGAGAATCCTTCGATGATTCTGTCGTCGCTAATCAGTATTGCAAGTGGAGGCAGTGCTGGTCCAGAAGCACCAATGGTGCAAGTCACAGGTTCAATTGGTACGTGGTTAGCCGATCGCTTTCAATTGGGTGGAGAGGCACTACGAACTTTGAGTATTGCTGGCATGGCATCTGGTTTTACAGTTTTGTTCGGCGCTCCATTGGGTGGTACTTTTTTTGCTTTAGAAATCCTGCATCATCAGAATGTTGTGGAGTATTTTGAAGCAATATTGCCTGCGGTTGTGGCAAGTTGTGCAAGTTACACCATCTTTGTAGCAATTACCCAGCTAGGAATTGGTCCTACCTGGCATTTTCCTCAATACAATGTGGACAGCCTTTATGACTTTGGCGCAGCGATTGCTTATGGAATTGTAGGGGCGATTATGGGGTGGTTTTTTATCGCTGTATTTCGCACTGTTGGTCGCTTGTTTGATTCAATACCCAGCCCAATCTATGTGCGAACTACTTTAGCCGGGCTAGCACTTGGTGTGTTATCAGCTTTATTTCCGCTCACTCGTTTCTTTGGTGAACATCAAATTGAAAAAATTGTTGAGGGCAACTTTTCTTTGGGAGTTGTCTTAACTTTAGTTATTGCTAAAGTTTTTGCCATTAGTACGACCGTAAATGGAGGCTGGCGGGGGGGGATTATCATCCCACTGTTTTTTATAGGAGCCTGTTTAGGAAAGGCAATCGCTATCATTAGTCCCGCCTCCAACGAGACTTTGGCAATGATTTGTGTAATGGCTGCTCTGAATTCAACAGTTACTCGCACTCCAATTAGTACAACTCTGCTACTTGCCAAGTTGACAGGATTCAGCACTTTTACACCGATTCTCTTCGCTAGTCTTGTGGGTTTCTTTTTGGCTCCCCGATCTCCCTTCATTAGCTCACAGCGTAAAGTTGATTAACAAACGGCTAGAATTCCTCTAATAACTCCGTGTAGCGGTGAAAAATACGTGCATTTTGCGAGTATAGGCTCTAAAGGCTTCTGCCATTACAAATGCACCAATGGCATCAAACAACATCTAGCCGTTGATACCAGTCAGCTTGCCGTTTTTTATCCATTGCACAAAAGCCAGTGTGTCCGATGACTGTGGCTTGATTGAAATGTTGAGTCACAACCTCGATTATTTTCACACTCGGGCCCGTCAATATTCCGAAGATTACCATCCTGCAAGGGTAAGGGGTATCACCCGGATAAGATCATCGCAGTTTGGTCAAGAACTTTGAACCCACTCTCACCAATCCTACTGCTAAACTCAATTTGTATTTAATCAGGCTGATGCTCAAACGGTTGGCGAATGATACAGATCCCAAAAGGGTTCCATAAGACTCCCAGGGTGAATAACTGTGAAGTTTTGTCGCTTTTTCGCGAAGTGCTTCCAGGCACTGCGGTAGACTAACCTTTAATTCTCTGTGCAGGCTATAGCGGTGGCACCTCACCGTCAAATCTGTTAATTCGCAGAGGCAGCAAATTTTTAGTGACTCGTTGGGAGCCTTTATTCAATGTCTCATTCAGTCAAAATTTACGATACTTGCATCGGCTGCACTCAATGCGTCCGCGCTTGTCCGACTGACGTTTTGGAGATGGTGCCCTGGGATGGCTGCAAAGCAGCTCAGATTGCCTCCTCTCCCCGCACCGAAGACTGTGTAGGCTGCAAGCGGTGCGAAACTGCTTGCCCCACCGATTTTCTGAGCATCCGGGTTTACCTGGGAGCAGAAACCACTCGCAGTATGGGTCTAGCCTACTAAATATCGATCGACACGCCGATCGAAATTACGGGCACAAGAGAGGGGGCAATTTAATCGCCCCCTCTTTTTTGTAGCGGAATCGGCATTCGGGGGCCGGAAGAAGGTAAAAATGATAAAACTTAAGTTTTATTGCGATCGCTAAGCAGGAGTAGTACGTTAAATGTGCGGAATCGTTGGCTATATCGGCACGCAAGCAGCAAGCGAGATTTTGCTAGCAGGATTGGAGAAACTAGAATATCGGGGCTACGATTCAGCGGGTCTCGCTACCATCTCGGAAGGACAAATTACCTGCATCCGAGCCAAGGGCAAATTGCACAACCTCCGGGAAAAGCTAGCAGAGATAGACTCTCCGGCTCCCATCGGCATTGGACACACCCGCTGGGCAACTCACGGCAAGCCTGAAGAATATAACGCTCACCCTCACCTAGATAATAGCGGGCGAATTGCGGTAGTTCAAAATGGAATTGTCGAAAATTATCGCGAGTTGCGGAAAGAATTGAAAGCGAAGGGACATAAATTTGTTTCGGATACCGATACAGAAGTTATTCCTCATTTAATAGCTGAATTTTTGAAAGAAGCAAGAAGGGAGAAGGAAGAAGCAAAAGATAAAAAAACCGAGAAAATTGCTGATTTATCGTTTTTGGAAACTGTTTTAAAGGCGGTAAATAAATTAGAAGGAGCTTTTGCGATCGCCGTTATCTGTGCAGATTTTCCAGAGGAGATAATTGTCGCCAGACAGCAAGCTCCTTTGGTGATTGGCTTTGGTGCAGGCGAATTTTTCTGCGCTTCCGACACGCCAGCCTTAGTATCTCACACCCGCACTGTTTTGTCCTTGGAAAATGGCGAATTGGCAAGACTAACTTCGATGGGAGTGGAAGTTTACAGCTTTGCAGGAGAAAGGCTGAAAAAAAGCCCGCGCATCCTTGGTTGGAGTCCGGTTTTAGTCGAAAAGCAAGGCTTCAAACACTTCATGCACAAGGAGATTTACGAACAGCCAGCGGTAGTCCGAGCTTGTTTAGAGGCTTACTTAGACAGCGATTGGCAGCCAGGAAATCCGCGCTCTCCCATCAATCTCAACTTGCCGAAGGAACTTTGCGCCGATGTCGAACAAATTTCAATTCTCGCCTGCGGAACGAGCTGGCACGCCTCGCTAATTGGCAAATATTTGTTAGAACAATTAGCTAATATTCCCACTGCGGTGCAGTACGCTTCGGAGTACCGCTATGCACCGCCACCGCTGACAGCAAATACTTTAACTATCGGGGTAACTCAGTCGGGAGAAACGGCGGACACGCTGGCTGCTTTGGGGATGGAACAGCAGCGCCGCGCGGGTTTTACTGATAAATTCCGGGCGAGAATGTTAGGCATTACTAACAGGACTGAAAGTTCGATCGCCCACATGATGCCGCACGTGATCAATACCCACGCTGGTATAGAAATCGGCGTTGCTGCGACTAAAACTTTTGTCACTCAGTTGATGGCATTTTATTTCTTAGCTTTGGATTTGGCGCACCAGCGACAAACAATTAGCACGGAGAGATTGGCAGAAATTATTACTGGTTTGCGCCAGTTACCGACAGAAATTGAGAAGTTTTTGGAGATTCAAGAACAGTATGTCGAGGAATTGTCCCACCAGTTTACAGACACCCAAGATTTTATCTTTTTGGGGCGGGGAATTAACTTTCCAATTGCTTTGGAAGGGGCGCTGAAACTGAAGGAAATTAGCTACATTCACGCTGAAGGATATCCGGCGGGAGAGATGAAACACGGCCCGATCGCCCTTTTGGATGCTAAAGTGCCTGTAGTGGCGATCGCCATGCCCGGTAGCGTCTACGAAAAAGTGCTTTCCAACGCTCAGGAAGCGAAGGCGCGCGACGCCCGTTTAATTGGCGTAACGCCCAAGCAAGGTGTGGCGGAAGCCGATATTTTTGACCACATTTTGCCGGTGCCTTTGGTGGATGAATTGTTGTCACCGATTGTAACAGTGATTCCGCTGCAATTGTTGGCTTATCACATTGCGGCGCGTCGGGGTTTGGATGTGGATCAGCCACGCAATTTGGCGAAGTCGGTGACGGTAGAATAAAAGAATTCAGTTGGCAGTTGGCAGTTGACTGTTGACTGTTGACTGTTGACTGTTGACTGTTAGCAGTTGTTATTGGTTATTTGTGATCAATAACCTTCCAGGCTCTGCCTCCAATGCGCGATCGCCTATTCCCTCTCGCTGACTCCGCAAATTGCGGCTAACAGCAACCAGCTTGTAGTATTGAGTCGAAAATCAAACAGCGTCACATCTACAGTGTTAAAAAGCGTACAGGCGGCGAAGGCTAATAAATAACTGAAAAAAATTAGGCGATCGGTCGATCTTACCTCTTGACAAAATAGCTTATTTTTGCTAGTAATTATAGATTTTTGATTGATCGCTAAAGCATTTTCCGCTACCTCCTGTGTTGCTATTTGCTCGTGTTTGATATCCGCAGGAAAAAGCGGCCAATTCGCCAGCAGCAAAACACCCCTAGCCAAAACCCAACCAACTAAACCAAAAAACAAAAGCGTTGTGGGTATTCCCGTTTCCGCAGTCAACATCAGTATCAAACTGTGAGGATGACCGAGCCATTCTTGCATTTGAGCTTGATAGAGAGGTGTAAAATTTCGCAATCCCCAACCAGTCCAAGGACGCTGCTGAGTCATAGACCAAGCAAATTCCCACTGAGTTTTTCTCAAAGTAGCAGTCGGCCGATTTGGGAACATCTCGTCGGTGAGTCTAGCCCAAAAGAAAGCCGGAACAATTCTTCGTAAAGATTGCCGCAGTGGTTCCGGCCCAAAGGCCGACAAAAAAATTGTGCTAGCCACACTCAAAACCCCAGCTAATAATTTTTTATAACCCACATAAAATGCAAAAGCCCAAACTGCGACAACTGCCAGTCCCCAAGCATTGCGAGAATTAGTAAAAATCAAAGCAACAGCATTTCCGATCACTGCACAACTTAAAAATAGGAATCGGAAATTGGGAATCGGAAATTGCGAATCGGGAATCAGCGGTTCATTAATTGTTTCCTTTTTTCCTCTTTCCTCTTCCCTCAAAATCGAGCGGGTAAATCCGTTAAATCCCTTACCTGGAGCGTTCCCGAACCCTTCTCCCATCCACAGTCCTAGTGCTAAAATAAAAGCAATTGTCAGATAGCAAGCTAAAATATTAGCGTACATAAATACAGAAGCCATACGGCCGGGGGGATTGCCTTGGGGTGCAAGTACCCAGCCAAAAACAGGCTGCAATTGATCGATGCCGCTCCAGCCTAAAAATTGCTGTCCCAGGCCTAAAATTATCACTGGAATTGAACTAATTACAATCATCCAAGACAATTGCCGCAATTGAGACAAAGTTTGAATTAAACTGCTGAAAGCGGCAAACAATATAAAGAACGGCAAGAAATTGTACAACCCTATAAAAGCCTCAATGCGGTTGTGGGCAAAAACGGCTGTGATGACTAGCAGCGCGCTCAGAATTGCGAATCCTCGATTCAACGGGCGGCGACTAATTTGACGGAACTTTTGCTTACAAGTGCCGGCCAATCCCAGGAATAAACCTAAAGCTCCCAAAATCGGAATTAAGGGAAAAATCAGCATCCCTACTTGAGCGAAATTCCAAGGGATTTGCAGGCGGGGATCTGGATGTTTTTGGAGGCGAGACTTGAGATTTTCGGCTGTCTGTTTGGCAGCTAATTTCAACCGATTTTTGATATTCACCAACACTCCCAATCTCAAATCTAAAATCTACAATTTACAATCGTTAAGCTAGTTCCCAAACGCATTCCGATCGCGTCAGGCGTATTTGAGCTAAGGCAAAAATGGTCGGGATAATCCTACCGTAGTTCGTGGAGATTGATCGCCAACCTAAATCAGCAAAAAACCAAGTCCACATCACCGGGCCGAGCAACGAAAATACGCTCCGCGTCGCACCGTAACGAGCCGCACTCACCGCCATACCGCGCCGCGCCGTCTGAATTGCGACATAATTTTGAAACTGGGTTGCTGCGGTTGCCGTGCCTGCAAGCACTCCTTGTTTTGCCATTTGATAGGTGGCAAAATGCAGCGCAAATTGATTGGCCATTAGTTTGAGCAGCATTGGTTTTAAGATGGAACTAACAGCTAAAGCGCTGCCACCTTTGAACAGTAAACCCAGCGGGTCTTTTTCAGCAGAAATTGGCAGGGGTTCTGAGAGTTTGGACTCAACGATGGCTCGCTGTACGCGCAGTGTCAGCGCTTGCTGTTCATCTGCCGGTAAACGCTTCCACGCGCGGCCCATTAAGTGCAGAAATACTTCTGCCTCTAAGTCAGTGGTTGACAACTGTCTGGGATAAGGGATTTTGAGATAGCGACAAACTTGAATTAGTGCTTGTCTGTAAGTCACTTGTTCGGTTCGCCCTCTGAGTACCGTCAAACCGTCGGCTGCAAGATAGCGAAATCGCTGTTCTACAGCGTCGAGCCATGCTTGGCGATCGCGGCTTTGTACATCTATGGGTGCGGGGGTTTGCACGTAATCTAAAGGGTTAAACTTGCGGCTGAACAGAAGTTCTGTTAGTTGCTGCAATTCTTCTTCTGTTGTCAATTCGAGTGCTGCTCTGAGTTCGTCCAAAATTTTGCCCTCCCATATTCGATTTTAGATTTTAGATTTTAGATTTTAGATTGCTGCTGGTTGATAACCATTAGGATTTAGGATTTACCTACAGTGGCATTTTTTGATCTGGTCTTAATCATGGATTCGTGCTGTCCTTTATTCTACTACTTGGTGCAGGGCGATGGCCTCTGGTCCCGCAAGCTACGGGTCTTTTGAGTCATCGGTAAGGTACAAATTCAGCTCGCAGCCTTTAAGCTGATGTTTAGATTCACAAGGCTGACTGATTGATTATGTTCGATGTTGCGGTGATTGGTGCGGGTATGGCGGGGCTGAGTTGCGCTCAACGGTTGCGTCAAGCTGGTTATTCTGTGGGGGTTGTTGAGAAATCTCGCGGCGCGGGGGGACGTGTTGCTACCCGCCGCGTACAGGGTACTAGGGCCGATCACGGGGCGCGGTATCTGGAAGCGCAGGGGGATGCGGTGCAGGGGTTAATTGAGGTTTTGCTCGATCGGCACATCCTCAAACTCTGGACTGATACTGTCTGGGAATTTCGACAGGGAAAACTTTCTGCTATTCCTAGTTCTTGTTATGTCGCACCTGCTGGAATGAATGCTGTGGGTAAGTATCTGGCGGCGGGTTTAGAAATTTGGTACGGCCGCCGCGTACAAGCTATTTCTCGTACTGACAGTCAAATGTGGCAGCTTTCTCTGGAAGTTACCGACGACAATTTAGACATACCTCAAGAATTGATTGCTAAGGCTGTGGTTGTGGCAATTCCGGCTCCTCAAGCTTTAATATTTTTGAATTCGGAAATTGGTTTTAAACCTGATTTTCTTGAAAAATTGCGTTCTGTGGAGTACGACCCTTGTATTACCGTTATGGCTGGCTATTCTGCGACAAAACAGAAAGATTTAAGTAATCTAAATCCGCAGTGGAAATCTGTTTCTTTTCCAGATCATGCTGATTTAGGTTGGGTTGGTTTAGATAGTAGCAAGCGACTAGATCCGCAGCAGCCGGTGTTTGTGATTCACAGCAGCGCAAATTTTGCAGAACGCCATCTAGAATCAGTTGATTTGCCAACAGTCGGTCAAGAATTGCTCGATCGCACTTCTGAATATTTAATCCCTTGGCTGAAACAGCCGGAATGGTTGCAGGTTCACCGCTGGCGCTATGCTTTTTGTAGAAATCCTTTGGCTGTTTCTTGTTTGCCTGCTGGCGGGAATTTGCCGCTGGTTTGTGCGGGGGATTTGTGCGGCGAAGGTCAAATAGAAGGTGCTTTGCGATCGGGTTTGGCGGCGGCTAATTGGGTTAATTCCCAATTGGAGGATTTGCCCTTAGATGCAAGCCTAAATTGGTAATAGGGCTAAAATTAAGGTATCGATTTTGGCTCTAACGCTATGATTGCCATCCCGTCTGGGTTTAGCCCCCAAAATTACCTTGCCCTCGAAGGTGATAATACCGTTCTGCATGAATATCGGCGGCGTTTGGTGTACGCGATGGCGGGAGGTAGCGATGACCACAGCCGTGTCTGTATTAATTTTATAACTGCGATTAACCTTCACCTGCGCGATATAGTTATGAAAAATCTATCTAATGACTTACAAAAAAAGGGAAAAATGGTGTAAATGGCAAATTTTCCACATGGTTATTTTTGGGCTGTTTCCTGATGTTGTAACTCTTGTTCTTGCATTTGCAATAACTCGGGAACGGTTACGAAAATGTACCCTTCTTTTCTCAATCGAGCAATAACATCAGGCAAAACTTTTACAGTTCTCGATCGATTGCCACCGCCGTCGTGCATCAACACAATCCCGCCGGAATTTGCCTGCCTCATCACGTTGTCCATCAAAGATTCCGTAAGACTGCGCCAATCAAAAGAATCAGCAGACCACATCACAACCGCATAATTTTTCTTTTGAGCGTAAGCTGCCAATCCATTGTTTAAAATGCCTCCTGGCGGGCGGAACATCGATGTTTGGATGCCGGTCAACTGCTCAATTAAGGATGAAGTGCGATCGATCTCGCGAGCTGCACCGTCTTCGTTATACTTAATGTATTCGTGGCTCCAAGTGTGGTTGCCGATCGCGTGACCGGCTTGTGCGACCTGTTTGCCAATTTCGGGATAAGTTTGCAGGTATTTTCCTACCCAGAAAAATGTAGCCTTAATATTGTTTTCCTTGAGAATATCTAGGATTTGTGTAGTTGTTGTCGGCCAGGGGCCGTCGTCAAATGTCAGGGCGATCGCCTTGTGCTGGGAGTCGAGTTTTGCCTCACGAATAGTTGTACCTTGAAACTGCGACGGTACCCCTGATTGAAAGCGAATTTCTTGCAATTGGGCTAGAGCCTGTTCGGAAAGCTCAACTCGATGGGCGATCGCCTGCGAGAACTGATTAATATTGGATATTGGCTGTTCTTCTTGGGAGTGGGATACGGCCAAGACTTGCGCCTGAATCGGTGCCAATGGCTGATTTGCCCGCAAGTTCATCGGCAACGTCACACCCAGCAAAAAACTTCCTGTGGCGGCGATAAAAGCAACGATTAATGTTTTTCGCCTCATCAACAGCCGTTTCAATTTTGTCACGTCATTCTCTCCTTCACACTTTGCACAGTTAATTTTAGATTTTATGTTGATATCAAGTTAATCCACTTAAGAGGATAATCTTAAATTGGACTACCCGTAAAAATGCTACTGGACATAACTCAGCGCGGGGAAGTCCCTCCGGATAAAAAAAATTAAGATTTGTGCGCCAGAAATCCCCTAACCCATGAAAATGCCGGATGGTTGAACTTTTTCCCCAGCCAGGCGGACGGCGCTCAAATCGGATTAATGGCACGATATTCTTAGGGACTCAGCCCGGATCGACCCGCGTCCCTACCTGACACTGCAAGATGTGAGTTTAACCTGAGATGTTGCAATATTCTCAATAAGCTTTTTATGAATAGGCCGGAAAGCCTGTTCCAAAAGAAAATTTACTATTTGTGGAACAGGCATCTTGCCGATTCTTGAGAATGGTGAAACATCTCAGGTTTAACCAGATTTGATATGAGGGGCGATCGCCCGCCCGCCACTCCTAAAATTAACTTTTAGGGCCGATTCTCTCTTTGTACAAGCCGACAATTTGATCGATAACTTCGGCAACAGTCAGATTGTCTGTTTGAATTTCCACAGCATCGGCCGCTTTACGCAAAGGTGCAACCTCGCGGGTGCTGTCCTTTTCGTCCCGCAGGGCGATGTCTTGTTCCAATTGGGCCAAGCTAATATTAGCCCGATCGGTATCTTTAAGTTCTAACAGCCGCCTGCGCGATCGCTCTTGTACCGAAGCTGTCAAAAAAATCTTTAGTTCCGCATCGGGAAACACGTTAGTGCCGATATCGCGGCCTTCTGCTATAATTCCGCCTTTTGTGCCGCAGCGCCGCTGTTCCTCCACCAGAAACTGGCGCACGGCAGGAATCGCCGCCATTTCCGAGACGCGGGATGTCACTTCCAAACTGCGAATTGCCTCGGTTACGTCTTCGCCGTTGATCTTCAGCATTAAAGATGCGGGATCGAGGTTGTATTCCAAATAACTGGAACTGATTAATTCGGCGATCGCGCATTCGTCGGAAATCGGCGTGGCTGTTTTCAATGCCAGCCAAGTCAGCGCCCGATACATCGCGCCGGTATCCAGATAAAACAAGTTCAAAGCCGTTGCTGCTTGGCGAGTGACGGTAGATTTGCCTGCTCCCGCCGGTCCGTCGATCGCCACAATTGGCCGGCGATTCCTGAGAATTATATTGTCAATCAACCTAGTAGAGCCAACTCTGGCTGCTACGGCTAAAAGTCCCGCTGTTTCCACAACCTGCAAGGGCGTCAAAGTGTCGGGATCGACGAGTTCGGCGTATTCGAGCTTTACTGTGGGCTCTCCTGCGACTGCTGCGTGGGCAGCAGCGAGTGCGGCCGCTGCGGTGCGATCCCCTGAAGCAAACGTTTTCGAGGCTTGTTGCAGGGCGCGGTAGAGTACGGAGGCTTGCTGTTTTTGCTCTGTCGTTAAATACTGATTGCGAGAACTCATTGCCAGTCCCGACTCTTCGCGGACGATCTGACAAGCGACAATCTCTACAGGCAAGTTAAAATCAAAGACCAGTTTCCGAATAATTGCTAGCTGCTGGGCGTCTTTTTGACCGAAATAAGCTTTTGTCGGCTGCACCAAACTCAAAAGTTTAGTAACAATTCCCGCGACGCCTTGAAAATGACCGGGCCTTGCTTTGCCGCACAAAACCGATGTCATCGCCGGTGGCGGCACTACTTGAGTTAAGGATGAAAGGTGAATCTCTATCTGTTTTTGGGCGGTTTGCTCTGTTTCTGTGGGCTCGACCGCTTGGTTGCCGAACATTTCCGTTGCTGAGGGAGCAAATATGGCATCAACCCCAGCTTGTTCGCACAACAGCCGATCTTGCTCGACATTCCGAGGATAATCTTGAAAATCTTCTGTTGGCCCAAATTGCAGCGGGTTGACAAAAATGCTGACCAGGGCGATCGCATTTTCTTGTCTTGCCCGCTGGATCAAGCTCAGATGTCCTGCGTGCAAAGCTCCCATCGTCGGCACCAAACCGACTGTCAAATGAGGTGCAGTAGACTTTTGTGAATTTAAGTAGCAGCGAAGTGCTGCAATGGTAGTAAACAGGCGCACCGGTAGAATCTCCTGAAGGCATTCTGCAGAAGGCAGAATTTGTGTGTCGGAATTTGTTCGACTTGACATCTTCCACCATCCTCCCTTAACAGGCTTTCGGGCCTCTTCCACAAAGAATGGTGGAAGATGTCAGTTTTATTCTACTTTCTGCTTTCTCAAGTTCGGATAACTTTTGTATTCTGCCTTACAGTACCGTTCAGCGTTCAACTGTTGTTTGCTGCGGCGGTTCGATCACTTCGATTTCGACTCTCGCAACGCCACTACCCATCATTCCCAGTACGCTGGCGGCGCCGGCGGACAAGTCAATAAGCCGATCGCCCACATAGGGGCCGCGGTCATTAATGCGGACGACTACGGTGCGGCCGTTGTCGAGATTTCTCACCATGACTTTAGTTCCGAATGGCAAATTGCGGTGGGCTGCGGTCAAATCATTTTGGTTGAAACGCTCGCCGCTGGCGCTGAGGTTGCCGTCAAATCCCGGGCCGTACCAGGAAGCCCAGCCGCTGAGGCGCAATTGAACTGGGCCCAGAGACAGCAAGGGGGGTTCTGGTTGGGGTTGGCCTGCGACTTCTTCCAGGGGTGGGGCGTTGCCCAGAAGCCGGCGGAGGCGATTGGTTGCTTGCAGGGCGTCTCGGCTAAAGTCGCTGGTGGTGTCGGGGAGGATGGTTTCGGCGTTGATGTTTACCAAGTCCTCGCCGTTTGCCTGGATAATGTAGCGATCGCCTTTTTCCCACTTAACGGTAATGCTGTTGGGATCGATGTTGTTGCGGGCTAGCTGATTGAGTCTTGCTGCTAAGGTTGATGCCCGCCAAACTGGATCAAGTTCTTGGTTGCTGGATTTGCTGGCAATATTTCCGACTTTGGGATTTTCTCTGGCGCCCGCTACTTTGGACGGACTGCTAGCACCGGCTTGGCTGTTGCCAGTTTCTCCCATTTTCGTGTTTGTTTCCGGATTGGCGTTCAGAAAGGTGATGACTGGAATGTTTCGCACGTAGACTGTCGCTGCTTGTCGCCCGCCTAAGTCGTGGGGCTGAATTTTGGCGATCGAGTCTCGGGCAATTTCAGCTCTGGCTTGATACTGATACTGTCCGACTTTTTGCGCTTCGACCCGACTTGCGTTTAACTGCCGGGACGGTTGGGTGGCAATTACTTGCTCGGAAACCGGAGAGTTTTGGTTGTCGGCACCTGTTGCTTGTGCGTGACAAGAGGATGCCGTTCCTACCACAGGAACTAACAGGACAGCGAGTAGACCACCAACAAATTTTTCCTTCATACGTCCATTTTTGTGAATAGCCATTGCCAACCGAGATTGGAGGATTGGCCATTTGGCGGCGGGCGTCAAGGATTTCTCTCTTGCCCTTCGCCATTCCCCCGTGAGTCACAGCAAAGTATCCGGGTGCGTTTTTGCTTTAATGTTTCCCCCCCAAAAAAAATTGGCGGAAACTTCCCTGACATTTGACAACTCGTACTCGATCCGCAATTTGTGTTTTGTTCACGAACTGCAACAGACTACCACAAACTTTTGCGGTTGGGGATCGCTGCGATCGCGCTTTTCACCAAATTTTCCTCAAATTTTGTCAAAACCCTCTATCATAAAATCCTTTAGTTCCAGTGCTTACAGCCGTTTCAGTTATTCCCGAAAAATTTACAAAAATTTACAAAAATTTAGTGTATTTTGTGGGCTGCCGAATGGCTAGTGTGAAAAAAGCTGTTTGTCAACTGTTATGGGAATAAACTAAAAACTGGAAATCGATTTGGCGGACTTATGGATTATCGAGAAGCAGGTGTGGATGTTGAGGCGGGCAGAGCTTTTGTCTCGCGCATCGGGAGTATGGTCAAGAGCACGCACCGATCGGGAGTTTTGGGCGGATTCGGCGGGTTTAGCGGGTTTTTCAGCGTTCCGGAGGGTTTAAAAGAGCCGATTATGGTTTCGGGTACTGACGGCGTTGGGACTAAGTTGAAATTGGCCCACAATCTCGATCGGCACGACACGGTAGGTATCGACTTGGTGGCGATGTGCGTCAACGACGTGCTGACATCCGGGGCCGAACCCCTCTTTTTTCTTGATTATTTAGCGACGGGAAAGTTAAATCCCGAACAATTAGCTGCGGTGGTGGCCGGGATAGCTGACGGTTGCAAGCAAGCGGGCTGTGCTTTGTTGGGCGGGGAAACGGCAGAAATGCCCGGTTTTTACCAAGCGGGAGAGTACGATTTAGCTGGTTTTTGCGTGGGAATTGTCGAAAAGAGCAAATTGTTGGACGGTTCGAGGGTGCAGGTGGGAGATGTGGCTGTGGGGCTGGCAAGTTCCGGCGTGCACAGCAACGGTTTTAGTTTGGTGAGAAAAATTGCGGGCGATCGGGGTTTTGACTGGAATTCCCAACCCGAAAAGTTAGGCGGCAAAAGTTTAGGAGAAGTGCTGCTAACTCCGACTAAAATTTATGTTAAACCAGTCCTCGAAGCAATTAAAAGCGGTTTAGATATTCACGGCATGGCTCACATTACGGGCGGCGGTTTGTCGGAAAATTTGCCCCGGTGTTTGGGAGTTAATCAATCTGTAAAAATTGATAGCAATAGCTGGCCAAATTTGCCCATTTTTCAGTGGATTGCTGAAGCGGGCCAAGTTGCCACAGCCGATATGTTCAATACTTTTAATATGGGGATTGGGTTTGTGCTTTTGCTCGATCGCACAGAAGTCGATCGGGCTATTACATGGTTTGAATCTCAGGGAATGGGTGCGTTCGCGATCGGGGAAGTGATTGAGGGGAAAGGAGAATTGAGCATGGATAATGGGTAATTAGTAGGAAGCAATCGCAGGGTGTGAAGATTGCTTCGCTTTGTGCAATAACAGACAATATCAATCTACATTCATCATCAATCTGCGTACATCTGCGGTTAAATTTATACTTTTGAAAGTAACCGCAGAGGACACAGAGGAAGAAAGACAAAAATAAATTCACAACTGCTGACTCGTTGCTACAATTTTAAATGAAATTTAAATAAGCTATTATGCCTTTAAATACGGTATAATTCCCAATTTTTTCCGTCACCACTGAGTGCAAAAGTAGCCGCTCAAAAGTATCTGAATCCAAAACAACTAGAGCAACTGCAATCAGCATTAAAATAGCAAGAAAAAGGAGATATTAGAGGAAAATTATGATTATGTTATTGCTAAATCACGGAAATAATCAAGCTAAAATTGCTGATTTTTTGGGTTGCATCGTAAATAAGGTGTTTCATTGGTGCATTCAGGGATATCCAGAGAATCTAGACACGTAACCAACTTGATGATTTTGAGGACTGAATTCCTGACTTATTAATAGGCTGCCATTAGACTTTTTGCAAAAATAGATAATATCTGCGTTCATCTGCGGTTAAAAACAGAAAATCCATAAATCTTGCAAAAAGTCTAACCACCAATCTTATTTAGTCTTGTCCAAATTACGCGACTCCAACCAAATAGGAATTGCAATCCAAGCAACTGCTAACAGCAAAGCAAATACCGCAAATTGAGCTGCCCAAGCTACCAATTTCTCTAAAGACACAACTTGTCCCAAGAAGTAGGATAAACTCACCATTACCGATGCCCAGCTTGCAGCACCCAGAACATTGAACAGCGAAAATTTCCAAAAAGGCATTTCTGCAATACCCGCTAGGGGGCTAGCAAAAATTCGCAGCAATGCGATAAAACGGCCCAAAAATACGGCTTTAGCTGCATTTTTGCTAAACTGTTCTTTTAAGTCAAACAGTTGTTCTTCTCGAAAGCGGAAAAATTGTCCCAGCTTCAGCAGCAGTGGCCAGCCACCGTACCTGCCGATCGCATAACCAAGGTTTCCGCCCACAGTCGCACCACCGATCGCACTGCCGAGTACAAACCAGTAATTCAGCTCCCCGCTGCCAGCTAAAAACCCGCCAGCAATCGTAATAGTCTCGCCGGGAAGAGGAACTCCCAGATTTTCCAGCAAAATTCCCAGAAATACTGCCCAGTAGCCGTAATCACGCGCAAACTGCTGAATAGTCTCTAACGATAAAAACTCAAAAGACATTCGATACTGCCTTCGTAAACTTTTGCAAAGCTCAATACATTTATATATTGGCTCGATTCAGCCAATAGTGCAATCTTTCGGTGTGATGAAGAACACACTGTTGTCGCGATCGCTGGCTAAACTAAAAATTAAGCTTTCAGGCATACTAGATGAATAGAGAATTGTTGCGGTTGCCTTCCGCGCGATCGCTAGCCACTTTCCTACTAAATTTATCACAACGGCTCTCCCCACCGATTCCCACAAGGGCGATCGCCCATCCTAAAACATACGCTGAAATCCCCTGACTCTCTCAAGAGAGTCAGCAACTAAACTAACTTGTTCATACTTTACGATCGTAGGATAACTGCTATGGAATTTCCCAACTTCAACCCACCCATCGTCCTTCAACCTCACAACTGCCTCGACTCCCAAGCCGGCAGCCTCCTCCAGCAACAGCTAGCCGAGATTGTGCCCGATCGCCACAAACTCTGGGTAATAGACATGGCCGCCGTAGATTTCATCGACAGTTCCGGGATCTGCGCCTTAGTCGGCGGACTCAACGCCGCCCGCCACCGTGGATGCCGCCTCGTCATCTGCAACCTCTCAGCCACAGTCAAGCTAATTTTTGAAATTACTCAACTCGACCAACTCTTTGAAATCTTCGAGAGTTTCGAGCAAGTTATCTCCACTGAAACTCCGGCTTTAGTTGCTTGATTAAAATGAGATCCCGAGTTTAAATCTCAAGTTTCCCAGAGACTTCAAGCAACCGCAGAGCTAATTTCTATATCATAAATAGGTTTATTTGTCAAACAATACCAATGACAAACAAATAAATCCGGTACTTGAACGCCGACAGAAGCGATCGCAGGTGCAGCCGGAAAAGGCCAAAGTCGATCGAAACAAATCCTTTCCCCTAAAAACCCGAACTGCATCAAATAAGTCGCCGGCGGCGCATTTAAAAGATTCAGCAAGCGGTAAGCCAACTCATACAACTGCTGTCGCCAAACATCCGACAAATGCACCGGTTGAGAGTAACTCAACTCGCCAGACAGCTTGTCCGGTTCCCCAGCGATCACCTCAGCATACAGTGGCCCCTTTGCCGTCAACACCACAGGCAGCCAAAAATTGCCACCGCCGACGGGAAAAAGCAACTCCTGGGACACTCGATCGCGCGCCACCGAAACATTGCTACAAAATCGAAACACTTCTTGAGCCGGAAAAGCCACATTTTCTGGCACATTCAGCGTCAAAGGACAAAATATAGCCCCACCCGGAGCGATCGTGCCAGAATTGAGTTCAGAAACCCCACAGATATTGACTTCAGTTAAAGGATGAGATTGAGCGATCGCCGCCTTGAGACTTGCGGCCGGATCATTCTCACCACCCGCCACAATCAAAACCTTAGACATTGCCAAAGCTCGGCATTTGAATTCCCCGATCATCCTCAGCATCGACACTCGGCAGATCCAGGCCCTTAGCTTTGCGGTTCCGCACAGCCAGACGGTAAGTTACGCTTTGCAACTCTGTGTGCAACTGGCGGTTTTCCTTTTGCAGTTGCTCCAACTTTTCCTTAATCGGCTCGATGCGCTCGGCAAACTTCTGGCGGTAAACCCCTGGTAATTCCTGAACCACCTGTTCTAGCATCCGAGAGCGATCGGTCAATTCTTGCACCGACTGCCGCAGTTGGTAAACCTCAGCATCCCGCTCTGCGATTTGTTCCTGATAAAAACCCACCTGTTCCTCAACAGCTTGTAGTTGTTCCCGCATCGCCTGCATTTGAGCTTGGTGGCGATCGGAAACTTCCGGGGCCGGCACAAAACTAGAATTGCCCTTCACCAGTCTGAAAAGTTCTTGAGACAACTGCTGCACCAATTGGTCGCGCATTTGCAGCTCTTCGGTGAGACGAGAGACCTCTGATTGCAATTCTTTGGAGCTTACAAGTTTAGTTTGATTCACGATGACTCTCAGCTTTTGTTATATAATGTGTTTCTCTTTAAAAATATCTTTCCCTTACCGCAGAGGCAAGAGGCACTTCAAAAGTTTTGAACCCATTAGGCTAAATCGAGTCAGTGACCCGAGGTCAAGCGTAAACCTCAGTCTAACTCAAATCAGGCATCCACGTCACCACCTAAGTTTCTTGCCATAGACACAGGTAAAATCCTAGGTTTTTTGTCAATAAACCAGGTTTCTTAGCTTTTTTTGAGAATAGTGCAAGATATCATGTGTAACCAATCACAGCCGAAAGCACTTTGCCAGCTTCGTCCACGGTGCTGCCAAAACAGATAATGCCGTCCTCGTGACCTGCCATCGCCAGAATTTGGCGCTGTGCCAAATTCTCCTCCTCAAAAAGTCTAAACATTTCTAAGGCCATCTGGGGAGTGCCGTAAGGTATTTCTTTTCTAGTAGTAGGAATATTAAACAGCAGTTGCTGCCATAGTTTAGGATTGTGGACATGAATTATTGCGCCCATATCCTTTCTGTGAAGGTAAAGGGCGGCGTGAGTCAGGGACTCCGACGAAGCTTGTACGGGACCCCTGCAGCCGAGGAAATTTTGTTCTAAGTTAAATTCGGTAACAGTACAGTAGGATTCTGGCCCGAGAACCCTTAAGTGTGCAGTTTGGGTTCCCGAAATCACGAATTGGCAAGAATTGCCTAGTCTGACGCTGACGTTGCCAAACCCTATGCCATTTTCGTAGACGCCAATTAATCCCCACGCGTGGAGCCGATCGCGCCAGTCCATCAAATCTGCTATGTTCCGGGCAGGTACAGGGTCTGCTTTTTCCCAGTCACAGCGGTACTTAACGACTCCTTCATCCATCGATTTTTCTGTCCGAGCTTACAGAACAGACATGGCCCAAGCTGAGACTTAATCGAAGTTGTCAAACAGCTTTTTTTGCTTGCTGCCTTATGTCTCGGTGCATAAGTGCCTTAACTAATCTACATTCCAGTGTCGCCGTAATTAGCGATCGACATTAGCAAAAAGTAAGCTACGAAAGTAGAACCAATTATTCCAAAAATCATGGTTTAGCCTCTAGGTGATTACAAAAGTTCAATATGAAAACGTACACTTTCCTTAGGGGAGTTTGACTCCGGGCTCTTGCCCGCTCTCAAGTTTCTGATGTGAAACTACATAACCTCCCTGAATCGGTTATTGCTCTATACTACAGCATTTCTACTGAGTTGAGCTCTACCTTAACAAATATTTAAGGACAAAGTACCCCTTAATTCGGTAACTCCGGTAAAAAGCAACCGTACATTTACTTATTTTTTTTTGATTATAGATAATTTAAGTCAGAAGCAAGCGGAACACAAAAAAAATATTTTTTAGCCAGTCTGGGACGAACTGGCACAATCTTCGGGTGCTCTACGTTAGTCCAGACCTCTGTCGAGCGAGGAATTTTTAGCTCCGGGGCATCTTACAACCTAAGAAACCGGGCTGAGCGTAATATCATGTCGGGTAAAATCACCGCAACGCCAGCTCGCGTCGGCGGGTTTACCAAAATCTGTAGTAGTAGTATAAGTTATAGAACCCGTGAACCCGGGCCTACCTAGAGGGGGATAGTCGATCAACCGAACCTGATATAAGTCCTATTAAGAAAAAAACAAGCCGATCGAGCAGTCAGGGCCCATCGGCTAAATTTTTTTGTGCAGCGCGATCGCTCGCAGCCCTTTAAATGTGGAAGTGATACAAGATACTGCCGTCGTCTTTAATTTCGCAATTGGCATTAAAAACTTCAGCTTGTTGGTTCAAAAAACGTTGAGCCACATCCGGCGACAGCCGCGTTTCCATCGCAAACCGCACCAGAGTTATTTCGCCGCGACCTTCTTTGATCAGTCGGTACAAAGCACTTTGGAGCCTTTCGCTCTCTTCTCGCTGAAAAGCTGCTTTGTACCTCCAATCCGCCACTGAAGGAATCAAACCGCGACTGACCAAAATCGCCAACAGCAAGCCAATTCCCAAAATCAGAGGCACTGTCGGATCGCTCGTGGGGGTCGCCACAATTTGTGGCACTGTAGCGGCGGCCAAACTGCTAACCATTTCTTTTTCCGAAGCTTGCGTATCCGCCATTGCAAGCTGAGTTTTGTTGTAAAAGTCTTGCTGAAGCTTCATTTGCTGCAACAGGCGAGCGCGTTCTCTTTCATATTGGTCGAGTTTTTGCTGAGCTTGTTTCAGGTCTTGAGTGACTTGTGCCAAGCGTTGATTGAGCGACTGATTGACTGATTGCCACCGATATCTGTTAATCAGGCGGCTTTTTTCCACCATGCCCTTCATCAACATATCCACCGTTTGGATAGCTTGCTCCTGATCGAGCGAGCGATACCCAACAACAATCTCTAGGGGTTGTTCCGGCTTAGAAATCTTGACACTAGCATTTTGTCGAACTTGCTGAGGCGACAGCTTAACTGCATCTGCCACTGCTTTGACAACATTATCTGCCAGCAGAACCTCTGGGGTGAGTTGCTCTCCCTGCTTGAGAATTGTCGTGCCCGTACTCGAAAATTTGACTGGCGGATTATTAGAAGAGAGAGTGCCTTGAGCCAGGAATCCGGGGGGCGGGGCGAGGCGGTAGGCCAGGGCGCCTGAAATACCCATAATTACAGCAAAACTGCCTAAGGCAATCCATCTGTATTGATGTGCTGAAGATCTAAAACGTAAATTTCCCATTTTGATAGTCAAGTCATAACATTCGCTTGCCGCAGCTCATGCCAAACCCAAGAGCCATCGTTTCTTTCTGGTTAGTCAAATTGACTGCTGAAAATTTTCTCAGCTTCTACCTAAAAGCTATTAGCTTTTGAGAGTTGTCAATATTCATGATCCGAAAAAACCGATCGCGCTTTTATTTGATCCGAGCTATAACTTCAGTTTTTGTCCTTAATAATTAATCTGTAACAAGGCTTCTGGAAGTCTACTGGCATCAGACTAGCACTCTGGCGTGCGATCGCCTCGCCTCCCCGTGTTTGTTGACATTCAAAACAGTCTCCTTTTCACCCTTGGCAATTCTCCAATTATCTTACGTCTTGGCGTCTTGCGGACGCGGTTGAAGAATAAAAAAAACCTTAAATACTCGACCTAAAAACTTAACAAGCAAGAATTATACCATGCAGTTAAGAGTTTGCTGCGTATTAAAAAAAATTGTGGAGCTGGTTTCGCCCCCAGATCCACATATTCACATAACAATTATGGTTCGATCGGTTGATGGTTCGATCGAACTCGCCTAGGCGAATGTTCAGAAGCCGATCGGCAAAATAAGACCCTCGCGTGCCATGACAGCCTTCGGAAAAGCAATTTGCACGTCTTCGGCGATGCGATCGAGAAAATCGTCTGTGTGAGCCGGATCGTGGTGAAAAATCACCACTCGTTTCACCCGGGCCTCTTTAGCCATTCTCACCGCTTCCTGCCAAGTCGAGTGTCCCCAACCCACCTTCGGAGACTTGGGGTTGTGATATTCCTCGTCTGTGTACATCGCATCGTAAATCAGCACATCAGCGTCGAGGGCTAAATTGTAGACATTCTCATCTAGCCGATCGGGAAAATGTTCAGTATCCGAACAATAAACAACAGATCGTCCCTGCCAAGTCACCCTATATCCCATAGCAGTATTGGGGTGATTCAGAGAACCCGTCCTAATCTCAATATCGTCCAGCATCATCGTCTGGTTGTGATTGAGTTCGTAGAAATTCAAATCTGCCTGCAAACCCATCAGCGGCACCGGCGAATTCGAGTGGAGTACCCGTTCGACGAAGTGCCTTTTCATGCAATCTCCATCCGGCGGAGTCGCCCCGTAAATATCAAAGCTATTGCCGCGGATGAAAGCTGGGGCGAACAGCGGGAAACCTTGAATGTGATCCCAGTGATAGTGGGTAAAAAACATATAAGCTTGCACGGGCATTTCTTGCACCAACTGGTCTCCCAGCATCCGCAAGCCTGTTCCGCCGTCAAAAATCAAGCGTTTGCCAGCGACTCGCATTTCCAAACAAGAAGTATTGCCGCCGTAGCGAACAGTTTCCTGTCCGGGTGTCGGAACACTGCCCCGCACGCCCCAAAACTGTACTACAAAATCATCTATACCTTTTATTGATTCGGAGGGTTGAGGGCAATCAAGGGGAGTTGCCGCTACAGAGGACAAGCTGATTTCCATTTTAAAATTCAGGCTTTAAGGTTCCACATTGTCCGTGATGGCGCAGTAGATGGTCGCACAACACTAAAGCTACCATCGCTTCCACCATTGGCACAGCTCTTGGCAACACGCAAGGGTCGTGCCGTCCCTTGGCAGCCAGCAGCGTTTCTTCGCCCTCTCGGGTAACGGTGCGCTGCTGCTGGCGAATTGTTGCAGTTGGCTTGAATGCCGCCCGCAAAATGATATTTTCGCCGTTAGCAATCCCACCCTGAATTCCGCCAGAGCGATTCGTCACTGTACGAATTACACCCTTATCATCAGTATAGTATTCATCATTATGTTCGCTGCCCTTGAGCAGAGTCCCGGCAAACCCGGAACCAATTTCAAAGCCTTTGCTGGCGGGCAAGGACATGATGGCTTTGGCCAAGTCGGCTTCGAGTTTGTCGAATACGGGCATTCCTAGGCCTTTGGGTACGTTGCGGGCGACGCATTCGACTACACCGCCGATCGAATCTCCACTGTCGCGAACTTTTTCGATCAGTTCAATCATTCTTTCGGCACATTCGGCATCTGGACAGCGGACGATGTTGCTTTCTACTTGTTCTAAGGTAACAGTGTCCGGGTCGGCGACACATTCTAAGTCTTTGATGCGTTTGACGTAGCCGACTATTTCGACTCCTGCTGCTTGTTTGAGAATCTTTTTAGCGATCGCCCCTGCTGCTACTCTACCTATTGTCTCCCTCGCGGACGATCGACCTCCGCCTTGCCAGTTACGAATTCCGTACTTGGCATCGTAGGTAGCGTCAGCGTGAGAAGGGCGGTAAGTTGTCGCCATTTCGCCGTAATCTTGGGGGCGAGTATCTTGATTGCGGACTAAAATTGCGATCGGCGTTCCCAAAGTTTTGCCTTCAAACACCCCGGAGAGAATTTCGCAGGTATCTGCTTCTTTGCGAGGTGTCGTAATTTTGCTTTGGCCGGGGCGGCGGCGATCGAGTTCGGCTTGAATTTCCGATGCGTCGATCGATACCAGGGGCGGGCAACCGTCAATTACTACTCCCACACCGCCGCCGTGAGATTCTCCAAATGTCGAGATCCGAAATAAATGCCCAAAGGTATTGCCCATTATGCTTTTCCCTGAAACTTAATAATTTTTAGCTTAAATGGAATAGAGATTTACTGTATTTCTGAAAAATATACCATTGACCAGTAGGCCACAGGCGATCGCCCCGCAGCATCACTCCCTTCCCACCCCTAGAAGAATATCTACCAGGGAGAGAGGGAGAGACAGAGAATAGGAGATATCTGGAAACACACTTAAATTTATCCGTGTATCCGTGTCCGAATCCGTGTTGTGTCTTCCTTCTTCTTTAGTCTTCGTGTTCTTCAAAAGGATCTCTCAATTCCTTAGAGGGAGGGCCGAAAGCGGTGTAGATCGAGAAACCGGTGATTGCCACCAGACACATACCGAGAGAAATGCCGAGAACTGCTGCAGGTTCCATATTTTTGATCGATTATGAGTGATCCACTCTATAATATTACAAAAAATAACAATCCGTCTGAAAGTCTAGTGATTTTAGGCGCTCTACGGTATGGCAGCCAACCCCCATTCCCCGTTGTCCGAGTCCCGTTCCCGCATTTCTGAGAAATTGCGATCGCAATTAGCGGTAGAAATATGTCAAACTTTTCTGTAGAGATTCATTGCAGGTGACTTATGGCACAACGGACTTGGTTAGGAGATATACTCAAACCCCTTAACTCAGAATACGGCAAGGTAGCCCCCGGCTGGGGAACCACGCTATTGATGAGCGTGTTCATTGGACTGTTTTTCGTGTTCTTGTTGATTATTTTGCAAATCTACAACTCTTCTCTGATTCTGGAGAGTGTGGATATGGATTGGTCGAGCCTAGGCCGCTAAAAATTGATCACAAAACAGTAAGGCTAAAAGTAAAAATTGAGGGTAGAGGAGAAAGGGCAAAAGTTAAGTTGCCCCATTTTCCCTTACCCTTTCAAGTTGCGCGCTCCCTGATTAAACAGTAACTAATTAAATAGATTGCAGGAGAAAAACCATGAATATTTTTGGCATTGGTTTGCCGGAAATGGCAGTTATTTTTACGATCGCCCTATTGGTATTTGGCCCGAAAAAATTACCCGAAATCGGCCGGAGTATGGGGAAGGCAATTCGGGGCTTTCAAGATGCTTCGCGGGATTTTGAGTCGGAGTTCACACGGGAAGCCAAGCAGTTAGAAGAAGCAGTAGCAACTAGCAAACCGGAAACTGAAAAACTCGCAGCGGCTACTCCCAAGGAAGATAGCAAAGACAGTTAAATGAACAACACTCAGAAGTCGGAAACACCAGCGGAGTTAGTGATTCCCCAGCTAATAGTTGGGTTGGGAAATCCCGAACCTAAATACGAGCGCACCCGACACAACATAGGCTTTAATGCTGTCGATGCCTTGGCTAAATCTTGGCAGATTTCGCTGTCGGAAAATCGCAAATTTCAAGGCATATTTGGCGAGGGAAACCGGCCGCGGGGACAGAAAATCCGTTTGCTGAAACCGCTTACTTACATGAATCTATCCGGTCAAGCGATTCGGGCGGCGACGGATTGGTACAAAATACCGGCGGAGTCGGTATTAATAGTATACGATGATATGGATTTGCCGATCGGGAAATTGAGAATGCGGCTTGCCGGTTCAGCCGGCGGACACAACGGCATGAAATCGACAATTTCTCATTTGGGCACAGACAAATTTCCCCGCTTGCGGATTGGCATTGGAAAACCTCAAAACGATGCTGCTAAAAATGAGAAAGATACGATTTCCTTCGTGTTAGGAAAGTTTTCCTCAGAGGAAAGTCAGTTAGTAGAAAAAGTGCTTAAACTGGTTGTAGAAGCTGTGGAACTAAGTCTGCACCAAGGAGTAGAAAAAGCCATGAGCCTTTACAATAGTCGCACAATTGCAGAAACAAACGCGGAAACAAAAAGGTGAGTTCGAGACGTTTGCCTGAAACAACTGCATATGTCCGGGTTACTGGCCAATCTTGGCAAAAAGGCACGATTGAGGGTGAAGTGACTGCCGGCAATTTTGAGTGGCAGTTTCAGTGGCGTTTCACGTCAGAAAAAACACTGATACTTGAGCCTTCTCAGGGTAGGGCATTGATTCAGGAACCGCTGCACCGCTTTCTGGAAAAATGGGATTATCAATTAGAACCAGGTGGGGATTATTCGTTTACGGTTCGGGCTCAGTTTTAATATTGATATTTATTTGGCAATAACTCTTGACACTTTATGCTAAATCTAGCATAATAGAAGTGTAGTCGTAAACAACAGGAATCCGTCAATGAGAAAAAAATTATTCATAAAATACTGGAAACATGAGAAACCTCTCACTCAAAACTATTGTATGGATCGGAAGTTCTCTGAACGATCTTAAAGAATTTCCTGAAGATGTACATGACATCATGGGCTATGCTCTGTATCTAGCACAAACAGGAGAAAAACACCAATCTGCTAGACCTCTCAAAGGGTTTGGAGGTGCAAAAGTTTTAGAAATTACCGATGACTATGATGGGGATACCTATCGAGCAGTTTACACGGTAAAGTTTGGAGATACAGTATATGTTTTGCACGCTTTTCAGAAAAAGTCTAAAAAAGGAATTGCTACACCACAACAAGATATTAAGTTAATCGAAGAAAGGCTAAAACGAGCTCAAGAGCATTACGAAGAGTTCAAGAGTAAGTAACACTGGAATCAGTAGTGATAAGATGTGCTTATATTTCTAAATAAGGTGGAAATAGACGGCTTCTTATCACTACTTTTTCAGGAATAACTAAGACCAGGTAAAAAAGGGGGAAATCATGAGTAAGGAGATGGATATTCAAGTTAGTAGTGGGAATATATTTGCTGATTTGGGTATGCCTAATTCTGATGAAATGCTGATGAAGGCTGAATTGGTACGCCAGATAACTGAGATCGTTAGTCAAAAGAAACTAAATCAAGTTCAAGCAGCAGAAGTATTAGGAATTGACCAGCCAAAGGTGTCAGCGTTGATGAGAGGAAAGCTAACAGGTTTTTCAACAGAAAGGTTGTTTCGATTTTTAAATGCGTTAGGGTGCGATGTGCAAATTGTGGTGAAGCAAAAGCTCGAATCGCCCGCTACCGCAGGAATTAGTGTTGTTAGCATCTGATATCTGAACAGTCACTTTTTTCTATAATTCACCTTATTTGCATTCACTTTTATAAATCGGCGGTTTGTCAGCAAATCAGGTGGCGTCGCTTCTCGGTAAGCCCCGCAATAATACATTGTCAAAACAGCTTTGTAAGCCCACTGATAAGAAAGTACATCGGTAAAAGCAGTGGGCAGGGTTTCAACCTGATTCTGCACGCAAGCAGGGAGAATTTGTTCTGGGGTTGCCTGCTGCTGAGTTTTAAAATCATAGTAATGGGAAGGGAAAAGGGAATCGGGAAGGCAAACTTTCTCTAGTAGGAGGTCCCGATTCCAGTGATTCTTTAATTAAAGCAGGTGGCGTCCCTTCTCGGTAAGCCCCGCAATAATACATTGTCAAAACAGCTTTGTAAGCCCAGTGATTGGAAGGTACATCGGTAAAAGGATTTGGCAGGGTTTCAACCTGATTCTGGATGCAAGCATTAAGAACTTGTTCTCGCGTTTTCTGCACTTGAACTAAAGAATTATTTGGCTTGACTTGTGCGGTATTTTGTGCGTTTGCCGGAGCTAACAAACCTGTGTAAATTAACAGTGCAGCAGTGCCAAAGATGTTGAGTTTCATAAGTTTATAAATTTCTGAATTAGTTGGGTGGTAGTGAGGAATTTAGTCCTCAAAGTTGTGGCAAATAAGGACTCTTCGTCCTTACTCGAAACCTTTGGAATGTTCAGACATTTTTCGCATTCCCAAGGCCAAGACACTCAAAAACAACAGCCCGATCGCCCCAGCTAGCGGATTGCCGTTAACTCCTGTCACCCAGTCGGGTACAGATCCCGAATATCGCACTAACTGCCCGATGTTAATGATGTAATATCCCCAGACTAAACCTGCATGAAGCCCGATCGACAAACCGAGGCGATTTTGGCGCGATCTTTTTCCCCAAACCAGAATCAAACCCAGCAACAACAACCCCGGAAACTGCGGCCAACTCCGCAGCATTGCTGCGACAGGTTTGATAAAATGAGATAGGGCAAACACCAAGCTATTCGCCCACAGAGATATTTTATAATTGTAATCCCGCTGCAACTCGTCCAGCAACCAACCACGGAATACCAACTCCTCTGCAAAACCAACTCCAAGGGCGCTTAACAGCCCTTCTGCGAGGATTCTAGGCAAATTATCAGAATTTTGCCATGCGACTAAGCCGAAGAGCCCTTGCACCGCAAATAAGCTGAAAGTAAGCAAAAGCCCGATCGCCAATCCGATTAAAAGCTCAAAACCGTTTTTTCGCGTATTGATTAAACCGTAACTTTTGAGTAATTGGGTTTGTCCGTAAACCTGTTTTCCCCAGCGCGGTACTAGGCACAGAAACTCAGTAAATAACAATCCCATTGTCAGAATAGTGGCTAGGTTGCTATCTTTAACTAAGAGATAAATTGGTGCGGCTAGCGGCAGCCAAATTGCTAGCAAAATTAATAGGAAAATTATCACACGTAAAGGAAATGGATAACTGGCTATTATTTTGAGGCGGTTAATCATTGTTGTAAATTAAACAGGTTTTACATGATATCTGTAGGGACACAGCATTTCTGTGTCCCCACCCGGATTATAAACACACCATTGCCGTACCCCTAATGTACAAAGCAGACGGAAAAAGCTAGAATGGCATCATATCGGTTGAAACTTTAAGTGAAGCAAAGCTATAACATCAGGTAACAATGACTGAAGCCTCGGATTTTTCAAATGTCGATCGCGAATTAGATGACACAATTTTAAGCTTCGCAGACATTCAGGCAGAACTCAACCTGCGCCACGCTAAAGATGCTCTGCGAGATATAGTAGAAAATCTCGACTTGACAGTTCAAGAGCGAACTGGACTGGAACCGGAAATTGGCGGGTTGGAGAAAATGCTCGACAAGCTAGAGCGCGCTTGCGTGCAAATAGCTGTGTTTGGGATGGTGGGAAGGGGAAAATCTTCGGTTTTGAACGCGCTGCTAGGTCAAAATGTGTTTGAAACTGGCCCGACTCACGGGGTGACTCGCACGACGACTATCGGCCAGTGGGATGTCGGAGAGGGAATTGATGAGAATTTGCCCGATGGCTTACGCCCCGCTACGCTACGACTTTCGCCAGTTATTTACCGTTTGTCGCAAGTTGAATTAATCGACACTCCGGGAATAGATGAAGTTGACGGCGAAACTCGCGAACTTTTAGCCCGCCGCGTTGCTAAACAAGCAGATTTGATTTTGTTTGTGGTGGCTGGCGACATTACAAAGGTCGAATACGCAGCACTTTCGCAGTTGCGGGAAGCCGGAAAACCGATGTTATTAGTGTTTAATAAAATTGACCAGTATCCTGATGCAGACAGGCTGGCAATTTATCATAAAATTCGAGACGACCGCGTGAGAGAATTGTTGTCTCCCGATGAAATTGTGATGGCGGCGGCTTCGCCTTTGACGGCGAGGGCGGTGCGCCGTCCCGACGGAAGTATGGGCGTGCAAATGACTCGCAGTTTGCCACAAGTGCAAGATTTAAAATTAAAGATTTTGGAGATTTTAGACCGAGAAGGCAAATCTTTGGTCGCGCTGAATACGATGCTCTGTGCAGGGGATATTAACGAGCAGTTGGTGCAGCGAAAAATGGAGATTCGAGATGAGGCGGCTAATCGAATTATCTGGAACGCGGTAATGACTAAAGCTGTGGCGATCGCACTTAATCCAATTACTGTAATTGATATCCTCAGCGGTGCGGTAATTGATGTGGTGATGATCTTAACTTTATCTAAAGTTTACGGCATTGCGATGACGGAAGCGGGCGCGGTGGAATTGCTGCAAAAGATTGCGATTAGTATGGGGGGAATTACTGCGGGCGAATTGTTGGCTAATTTTGGTTTGAGCTCGTTGAAAGGATTGTTGGGTTTGGCGACGCCAGCGACGGGGGGTTTGGCTTTAGGGCCTTATTTGTCTGTGGCTGTGACGCAAGCTGCGATCGCGGGGGTTTCTTCCTACGGAATCGGTCAAGTTACTAAGGCTTATTTGGCTAATGGTGCTTCTTGGGGAGATGATGGGCCAAAAGCTGTTGTGAGCAAGATTTTGTCTTCTTTGGATGAGGATTCTATTTTAAATCGGATTAAGGGGGAGTTGCGGGCTAAGTTGGATTTGGGAAGTGTGGAAAAACAGAAATCTTAGCGATCGGCTGTTTTACGTTGACCCAGCAATCCTGGCGCAGCCCTACCGCAATCCGGCAGGGGTTTAAACCCCTACCTCAAAGCTAAATTTGTGTGAAGACAATTTAACAAATTATTAGGATAACAACCTGTTACCAATTACCAATTATTACTGTATCTTACTAACTCATGACTTAGGAAATTGGCAGAGGTTGGGCGATTGCGGTAAATAAGGTGTGCTGTGCACACCCTACTCTAATTCCGTGAAGGCGGACTTTGTTTGTGTAGCCGCCAATTCGATTCGGCGGGTTAAGATCGAATTTTTAATCCGAATTCGCTTCGGCGGGTTAATATCAAGTTTTCAACCCTAATTCGCTCCTATTTATGACCTCTATTTTTCTCCGACCAAATGCGGGTTGGTAGACCCCAAACATAGACAAATCCTTCTGCCGCTTTGTGATCGAATTCGTCCTCTGCGCCGTAGGTTGCTAAGTCGAAACTGTACAGAGAATTGTCAGATTTGCGGCCAACAATTGTCGCATTTCCTTTGAAGAGTTTGAGCCGCACGGTTCCAGTTACTCGCTTTTGCGTGTCCTGAATAAATGCGTCTAAAGCAGTTTTCAAAGGATTGTACCAAAGACCGTTGTAAATCATTTGGCTGTAGGTTTCTTCGATGCCGCGCTTGTACCGCGTTACATCTGCTGTCAGCGTTAAACTTTCTAAGTCTCGGTGCGCCTGCATCAAAACTAAAATCGCTGGTGTTTCGTAAATTTCCCGCGATTTAATCCCGACCAAGCGGTTTTCAATCATGTCAATCCGGCCGACTCCGTGGTTTCCAACTATTTCGTTGAGTTGGGAAATTAGGGCGACTGGTGATAAATCTTTGCCGTTCAAACTGACAGGATTTCCGCAATTGAAACCGATTTCTAGGTACTCGGGTGTGTCGGGAGTTTGCTCGATCGCCTTTGTCATCAAATACACCTCTTCCGGCGGTTCCGCCCACGGATCTTCGAGGATTCCGGCTTCAATTGCCATTCCCAATAAGTTGCGATCGATACTGTAAGGGGAAGACTTTTTCACGGGGGATGGAATGCCACATTTCTCGCCGTATGCGATCGTTTCCTCGCGGCTCATTTTCCACTCCCGCGCTGGTGCTAAAATCTTAATCTTGGGGTTGAGCGCGCCGATCGACACATCGAACCGTACCTGATCGTTTCCTTTACCTGTGCAACCGTGGGCGATCGCATCTGCACCGTATTTTTCCGCAGCTTCTACTAACAATTTAGCAATCAGCGGGCGAGCCAGCGCCGTCGAAAGGGGATAACGGTTTTCGTAAAGTGCGTTAGCTTGAATCGCTGGAAACGCATAGTCTTTGACAAATTCTTCGGTAGCATCAATAACTAAAGATTCCGAAGCACCGGATGCTAAAGCTTTTTTGCGGATCGGTTCTAATTCGTCTCCCTGTCCCAAATCCGCAGCCAGAGTAATTACCTCTTCCACACCCCACTCGTTTTTGAGGTAAGGAATGCAGACGGAGGTATCGACTCCGCCGGAATATGCTAGCACAACTTTTTTAGCGCGACTCATTGCTATTTACATCCTGAATTTAACTGACATCTTGCACCATTTACTATAATCCCGCTCCGGGGCGGGCTAGAAGAGCCCAACCCACAAGAAAATTTAATTTGTGTGGAACAGGCCAGAAAGGCTGTTTCTGAGAATGGTGCAAGATATCCGATTTAACCGACTTTTCATTATGCACCTAATTGAGATCGATTCTTGTCAGAAATAGTACAGATTTATATATTCTTTTTTTGCTAAACTTGGCTATTTGGCGGGGGAGTTGCTGCGAAAAATCTGCTACCGTGGGATACGGTAACTGTGGCAATGGGGAAAAACCGTGTTTTTTAGTGTTGTGATTCCGACGTATAATCGTAAACCGATTTTGGCAAAATGTCTACTGGCTTTGGAAAATCAGCAGTTCGGTGAGATTGTCAGAGAGTATGAAGTAATTGTCGTGGACGACGGCTCGACGGACGGGACGCTGGAGTGGTTGGTGGCAAATGCTGACTTGTTGCCTCATGTGCGATCGATCGCCCAATGTCACCAAGGCCCCGCCGCTGCCCGGAATTTGGGCGTTGAAGATGCTAAGGGCGATACGATTATTTTTATTGACAGCGATTTGGTGGTAACAGAGCATTTTTTGCAAGCACACGCAGATGCTTTGCTACAGGGTTACAAAGATACGGATGCGGTTTTTACTTACGGGAGTGTGATTAATACTTGCAATTTCGAGAATCCTACTTCGGAACCTTACAAAATAACGGATTTTTCGGCTGCTTATTTTGCTACAGGAAATGTGGCGATCGCGCGCCACTGGCTGCTGGCTGCTGGACTCTTTGACACTCGCTTTCAACTCTACGGATGGGAAGATTTAGAATTGGGTGTCAGGTTGAAAGAATTAGGTTTAAAACTGATTAAATGTCCGGCTGCTGTCGGCTATCACTGGCATCCACCTTTTAGTTTAGAGCAAATTCCGGGCATGATTGACCGAGAAATTCAACGCGGGAGAATGGGAGTTTTGTTTTATCAAAAACACCCAAGTTGGGAAGTGCGGATGATGATTCAAATGACTGTTTTGCACCAAATACTGTGGGGATTTTTATCATTGGGCGGAATACTGAACGAGCGGACGATGACTCCTTTTTTGCAATGGTTGATTAACCAAGGTAAGCCGCAGTTAGCTTTAGAAATCGCTCGGATTTTTCTGAATTGGTATAACGTGAAAGCCGTGTACGCCGCTTGTGGGGAATTGCAGGCCGAGACAAAGACACCATAAATCTGCCGCCGGAGGGTGCCAATAAAATATAAGATATTGTAGGAGTGTTTCAGAACCCATTGGTGTCAACTTAAGCTCAAATGTAGTAACGGTATACTGTTTTACACTTATGCCTAAATTCTCCTAGCCTGGCTTAAGAAAGGGGGCTTAGCGGACTCAAGACTTGGATACAAACTAGAGAAACAAAGGATTTTAGTCTTAAGTTGACACCACCGATCAGGGGGTGTTTTAATTGTCATTTCGACTAAGGATATTTGCTTAGAAAACACAATAGCGAGCCACCAGGTAAAGGCAGGCGAAATCGGTTTCTAGACATTGTAAAAATTTTACCTTTAATCAAAGTTGCTTGCTGAGCCTGTGATTTGAGGAATCTCGGCTGTTTTCTTGATGGGCTGCGATAATTAGATTTCCACACATTTTCCCACTCTTCTTATTTTTGATATAATTACAGATAATTTAGGAGTGTGCTATCAACCCAAGAGGGGTGCTGGTTTACCTGAAATTGTTAGCTACAAATGGTTAATGACTTAAAAATATTCCCACATAAAAAATTTGAATAATTTGAGGGTCTGCTGTGAATACAACTGACGACAAAAATCCAAGACGAGAAACAATTCGACTTCCAAACACTGCTTTACAAGAAAATATTTTAATGGTAGACGACAATCCAGAAAGCTTGCGGCTTTTATCCCGGATTTTGTCTAAGCGGGGATATAAAGTGCGGCCGACACGAGATGGCAAATTGGCTCTCAACTTTGCTCTATCCAGTCCACCGGATTTGATTTTGCTGGACATCATGATGCCCGGTATGGATGGCTATCAAGTCTGCAAACAGCTAAAAGCGTCTCCGAAAACGAAAGATATTCCTGTGATATTTATCAGCTCTTTAAATGAAGTTTTTGATAAAGTCAAAGCTTTTTCGCTGGGGGCGGTAGACTACATTACTAAACCGTTTGAAATAGAAGAAGTCGTGGCTCGCGTCGAAAATCAACTGCTGCTCAGTCGGCTTTCTAAGGAACTTTTAGCAAAAAATGCGCTGCTAGAAGCTGAAATAGAAGAACGCAAGCGGATCGAAGCACAACTACGAGAAAGCCAGCACTGGCTGTCGGCAGTAATTAAAACGAATCCTAATCTATTGTACGTTTACGATTTGATAGAAGAGAGAAGTCTCTACGTCAACCGCGAAATTTATAGCGATATTGGCTACACGTTTGAAGAAATACAGGAGATGGCAGCTACATTTATTCCTAAGTTAATACACCCTGACGATATCCCTGCATTCTCAGAACAAAGAAAAAAAATTGAGACAGCAAAAGATGGCGAAAGCTTTGATTTTGAATACCGGATACAGCACAAGAATGGTGAATATCGGTGGTTTTGCAGTCGGGAGAGCGTTTTTGCCAGAACAGCGCAGGGCAAACCTTGGAAAATTTTGGGAACTGCTGCTGAAATTAGCGATCGCAAACAAGCAGAACTCGAACTTAAAACAGCTTTAGCTGCTTTGGAGCGGCAAATTAAGCAAAGATTTCTCTTAGAAACAATTACTCTCGAAATACGCTACAGCTTAAATCAAGATCAAGTTTTTCAAACAGCAACGGCTCAAATAGGTCGCATTTTTAATGCCGATTGCTGCTTGATTCATACCTACACAGAACACCCAGTTCCACGAATTTTTAATGTCGCTGAGTACAGAAAAGCCGCCTCAAAATCGCTTTTAGATTTAGAAATTCCCGTACAGGGCAATCCTCACGTTCAGTTTTTATTGTCCCAAGAGCAAGCTGTAGTTTCTGACGATGTTTTTTCCGAACCCCTGCTAGAAAACGTCAGAGATTTGTGCGGTCAAATAGGTTTGAAGTCGATGATATCCATCCGCACTTCCTACCAGGGAAAAGCCAACGGAATGATATGCTTGCACCAGTACGATTCCCCGCGTAACTGGACACAAGATGAGATCAGATTATTGAAAGCTGTGGCAGCACAAATGGGAATTGCGATCGCTCAAGCCAATCTTCTCGAACAAGATAAACAACAGCGACTTAAACTTCAACAGAGCGAAGCTAGTCTAGCAGCAGCCCAGAAAATTGCCCATATCGGCAGTTGGGAATTTGATTTAGTCACCAATAAAATTACTTGGTCAGAAGAAGTATTCCGCATTTTTGGTCTTGACTCAAGTGCAACTGAACCGACATCTGCCCAACTTGTACAAATGTGTCATCCCGACGACAGAGACTTGTTCCAACAAACTGTCACCCTCACTATCTCACAAGGCATTTCCTACAAAAGAGAGTTCCGATTTTTTCATCCTAGCGGTCATATCATATACGTGGAAGGAAGGGGAGAAGCTGTTTTTAACGAAACTGGGGAAGTAATCAAACTGTTGGGAACCGTAATGGATATTAGCGATCGCAAACAAGCAGAAGCAGCTTTGCGGCTTAGCGAACTGCGAGAACGGGAAAAAGCGCAACAGTTAGAACAAACTCTGGAATACTTAAAAAATGCTCAATCCCAGCTCATTCAATCCGAAAAAATGTCAAGTATCGGGCAAATGGTAGCGGGAGTTGCCCACGAAATTAATAACCCTGTCAACTTCATCTACGGCAATATTATTCCTGCGGCAAAGTATGCTCGCGATTTGCTAAAAGTGATCGATCTCTACCAGCAACACTATCCAGAACCAGTTCCCGAAATAGCTCAAGAATTGGAGGAAATCGAGGTAGATTTTATCGCTGACGATTTTCCGAAAGTCATGGCTTCAATGCAAGAAGGTGCTAACCGAATTAAGCAGATAGTGCTGTCTTTGCGAAACTTTTCGAGACTCGATGAAACAGCTCGCAAAGTAATAGACATTCATGAAGGGATAGAGAGCACTTTGGTGATTTTGCAGCACCGATTACAGTCACAGCAACAACGTCGGGAAATTGAACTTATTAAAAATTACGGCACACTGCCAAAAGTCGAGTGTTATCCGGCTCAATTAAACCAGGTATTTATGAATTTGTTGTTGAATGCGATCGACGCTGTGGAAGAGTCATCAGCAAGCTGTACTTGCAAAATTAACCAAATTCGCATTGTTACTGAAGTCAGCAACGAAAATCAAGTGTGTGTGCGGATTTTTGACAACGGGCCCGGTATCCGTCCCGAAGTTCAGTCAAGGATGTTTGACCCATTTTTTACTACCAAACCGATCGGCAGCGGCACTGGTTTGGGGTTATCGATTAGTTACCAAATTGTTAAAGACACCCACGGCGGTAAGCTGGAGTGTCATTCAGAAGTTGGCCGGGGAACAGAATTTGCGATCAAACTGCCGATTTCGCAAAAGTTGAAAGTTAAAAGTTAGGATAAGCGGTTAAATCATGGGCGGTAAATTAACCATAATTTTTGTAGTGGCTGGTTCACCAACCATCTATAAATATAAGCCAGAGAAGAGCCTAAACCCTCCCCTACTGTAAGACTGGGGGCAATTCAACGGAACTCGTATTAATCGTCTATCAGAACCTATTTTAGAGTGCGTCATAACCTGACATTTTCACCAGTATTTCCTGCGAACGGTCTGTCATTTAGTGTAATCTCATCTTAAAGATGATATAATAAAGAGTTAGCCTTTTGAGGCTCCAGGCGTTGCGCTGTTAAAATTAGTAGTGAATATTACAGTTGCTATTATACAAACTCTGTCAACATACGTCTGCTGTAGCGTCTACCACATTTTAACTGAATTATGACTGACTCAATTCGCTTCCTCATGTGTGCTCCTGACCACTACGATGTGGATTACGTGATTAATCCGTGGATGGAGGGCAACGTACACAAATCATCGCGCGATCGCGCCGTCGAACAGTGGGAAAAACTTTACCACGTCCTCAAAGACAACGCCGTTGTAGACCTCGTACCGCCCGCAAAAGGCTGGCCGGATATGGTTTTCACCGCCAACGCAGGCTTACTTTTAGGCAATACTTTCGTCCTCAGCCGTTTCTATCACAAAGAACGCCAAGGCGAAGAACCCTATTTCAAAGCATGGTTTGAAAGCAAAGGTTTCACCGTGCACGAACTCCCGAAAGACTTGCCGTTTGAGGGCGCTGGCGATGCTTTGCTCGATCGCGAAGGACGCTGGTTGTGGGCCGGATACGGCTTCCGTTCCGAACTCGACTCGCACCCGTTACTAGCAAAATGGCTCAACATTGAAGTGCTTTCGCTGCGTTTAGTGGACGAACGTTTCTATCACCTAGACACCTGTTTTTGTCCCTTGACAGGCGGCTATTTGCTCTACTATCCAGCAGCATTTGACTCCTACTCCAACCGCTTAATTGAAATGCGAGTTGCGCCGGAAAAACGCATTGCCATTGAAGAAGCCGATGCCGCAAATTTTGCCTGCAATGCCGTCAATATTGACAAAGTTGTGGTAATGAACAAGGTTAGCGAAGCCTTGAAAACGCGCATTACTCAGGCCGGTTTTCAAGTAATTGAAACGCCGATGACCGAATTTCTGAAAGCGGGCGGCGCCTGTAAGTGTTTGACGCTGCGGGTAACGGAACCGGTGCAAGAAGATCGATCGGCAAACGTGATGGTAGAAAGCCGCACCCTTCGCATGGAAGGTCACTTGCTCGATGCTGGTTTAATCAGCCGCGCTTTAGACTTAATTATCGAAAACGGCGGCAGTTTCCAAGTCCTCAATTTCAATTTAGGAGAGCAGCGGCAAAGCACATCCAGTGCGGACGTTAAAGTTTCGGCTCCTTCCCACGATGTGATGGAAGAAATCATGGGACTGCTGATTGATTTGGGTGCCGTCCCCCCGCCGCAAGAGATTTGCGACGCTATTTTAGAACCGGTAGTGCAAGATGGCGTCGGCCCGGACGACTTTTATGTGAGTACGATTTATCCCACCGAAGTGCGGGTAAATAACCAGTGGGTGAAGGTACAAAATCAGCGGATGGATGGAGCAGTAGCTATTACAGAAACGGCAGAAGGCCCAGTGGCTAAATGCAAATTATTGCGCGATTTAAAAGTAGGAGAAAAAGTCGTTGTTGATGTGGTCGGCATCCGCACCATCCGCAAAACAGAATCGCGGGAACAGCGCAATTCTCAAGAATTTAGCTTTATGTCCGGCAGCGTTTCTAGCGAGCGCCGCGTAGAATTGGTGGTGGAACAAGTAGCCTGGGAATTGCGCCAAATTCGCGATCGAGGTGGCAAAGTTGTAGTTACCGCAGGGCCTGTTGTCATTCACACTGGGGGTGGCGAACATTTAGCGCATTTGATTCGCGAAGGTTACGTGCAAGCCTTGTTGGGCGGAAATGCGATCGCAGTTCACGACATGGAACAATCGAATATGGGAACCTCTTTAGGGGTTGATATGAAACGCGGTGTAGCTGTGCGCGGCGGACACCGGCATCACTTGAAAATAATTAACACTGTACGGCGTTACGGGAGTATTGCAAAAGCTGTTGAAGCAGGCCTGGTTACTAACGGTGTGATGTATGAGTGCGTAAAGAACAATATACCGTTTTCTCTTGCCGGTTCGATCCGCGATGATGGCCCACTTCCCGACACGCAAATGGATTTAGTTAAGGCTCAAGAAGAATATACTGAGCTGTTACGCGGTGCAGATATGGTGTTAATGCTGTCGTCTATGCTGCACTCAATTGGTGTGGGAAATATGACGCCGGCTGGTGTGAAGATGGTCTGTGTGGACATTAATCCGGCGGTGGTGACGAAATTGAGTGATCGGGGGTCGATCGAATCTACTGGTGTTGTTACCGATGTGGGATTGTTCCTGAGTTTGTTGGTGAATCAATTGGATAAATTGACTAGCCGCCATCATGTAACTCAATCTGTTTAGATTTAGCTAGTAGACATCTCCCATAATTGTTGAACAGGCATCCTGCCTGTTCCAGACAGGCAATTCTTGCGATGTTTAGTAGGGTGCGTCAGATTTGAGATTTTCAAGTTGTACGGAAAGCATATTTCTGACGCACCGTTTGGCGAGGTGCGTCAGTTTTGAGATTGTTGATTTGCATCGGAAATAATCTTACCTGACGCACCCTACATTAACTAGCGAAACTTTAGCTTTGGCAATCCAGATCGTATCGAGGATTACTTCAGAGTCGTACTCGTGAAAAATAAGCCGTTTTAAACCAGAGATAAATTCCGGTGAATTTAGCGTATTTTGCCATTCTAAGCTGTTGCACATTTAAACTGTGATACACGCATTGCCCTTATTTTTGATTTTACGACCCCACTTAATTATTAA
>NZ_JAUBPS010000142.1:0-4105 GCF_036700865.1 Microcoleus sp. S13C4 | reverse complement strand
TTTTTAGCTGGCATTTTTGTAGAGATTGACTAAACTCATTTTTTATTATACCCTATTTAAAGGCACAACAGCTTAAGGCTTTAGTAACTGATACTTTTCATCCTGGTCAGTAAACAGGATGTGTACCAATTTTTGTTCTTGCCATCCTGAATTGCAGTGTTTAACTGTTGCCAAGACTTCTCTGATTTTCACGCGCATCCTCCCACCAATACAGCCACTTCGCTCACTTTACTGATTGTCGCAAGCTTAGATTTAAAGGTTCGCCACAATTTCAATCCAGGACACACTAAATACAATTCAATGAAACCGTAACTTTCCCGCATTAGACAAACCTCATTAGCGCGATTGTTTCTTCAGCGTAATTGCAATTGGGGGGCAATATAATGCCATGTTTTTTAGGTTCTTCCCCCTGTTGTAGGCTCAGGAAAAAGATGAGATTCAGGAGTACCTTTTCCCTTTGAGCTTGCCTTAAAGCTAGGGCTTCCCCCAACTCTCGGTGAGCGCCTACCAGAGTCCTGGTGAAATCCTCCGCGGTGGTATTGACTTGGTTGGTAAAACAGGCTTTGGGACGGGCAAATTGGCATCCCGCAAATCCAAGGGAGCTGCTTTTACAGCATCAGTGAGAACGCTGAAATTACCTCGGATATTCGAGGCCATATCGGTCAAACCGTGGGTCAGATTTGCACTCAGAGAAATCTTAAAGGCATCTAGCATTTGGTCGCTAACGGCGACCGCAACATCGGCCATCCCCAAGGATGCTTCGCGAGTCATTCCCTCAATGGCTTGTATCGCTCCGCTTTTTTCTTCTTCAGCATCGCGCTTTTGGTCGTTGGCGATCGCTTCTGAGTCGATGTCATTGCAGTATTCACCGCGTCCGTTTCGAGTTCCAACTACTTGTTCGAGTGCCAAACCGGGTGCAATTCGCTGATTCAGTACCAACTCGAAATAAAGGTCGATTTCTGCGCTGTCATCAGAGTTCAAAAGAGAGTTTTGCCAATCGGGCTGTCCTAAAGCTTTGCGAGCGTTGGTTACGTCAGAAACTTTGTTGAGTCCCCATTTGGCTTTGATGTCGCGGCGGTCAATTGTCGGTTCGGTATTCATGGGTGGGTAATCCTTCTTGTGCTAATCGTTCTCGAACAGTGGCAATGCAGCGGTTGGCTTCCAGAATCCAAGTTTCTAGGGTTAGCAAGCAGTTCAAATGAAATTGAGAAAATGTCCGGCGGTAAGGTTGTCTCTGAAACTCGGGGCATTCTGCTTCTAAAAGGGCGAGTCTGGTTTTGAAAGTAGCTTCAGGCATCGGTTTTCCCCCTTTACCTAGAATTACCCTTACCTCTGCTCTGAAGTAATTTCGATGGTTCCATTGGCCGCACCGACTGTTAAAAACAGCTACGTCTACAGGCTTTTTAGGTGTTGGCATTTTCTGGCATTTGATTGGCTACTTATTAGCTAAAACGCTTGAAACTTTGATTCTTTCGTTAGCTGTTTTCGGAGTCGCCCGAAGTAGCTAACGAAGAATCAAAAAAAATTATTTCCTTTCCGGCGTGCTAAATGATGTGGCATCCCAGATACCCCAGACTTCCCGTGCAGAAGCTACGGCTCCTTGGAGTGCTTCTACTTGCGATCGCCCGAACACTATAATCTGGCGGGGTGGATTGTACTTGCGGGTGACGGTAACGCTCCACTTGAATTGATGGCTTTTGAGTGCTTTCATCGATCGTCCCTCCCAGTCCCAGGTGTGGGTGCAGCTTCCGATGAAGCTAAGAGGGAACCGGAGAACAAGCGAATTAGGCGCAGCGCTTCGGGTTCGGAGAGCCAAACATCCAAGTGTTCGAGGGAATCTTCAAACAAATCCGAGAGTTCGCATTGAGAGAGCGCTTGGAGTACCGTCGATGAATAGTGTTGGGCGTAGGTTATCGCTTCAATCAGGGCAAGCTTTTGGATGCGGTTGCAAGTGCTCAACAACGATTGCCAACAGGTGTGGAGTTGGCGACGGGAGAATTGGTCGGCTATTGCTTCTACTAAGGCGATGGCTTCGGAATCGGTTGGCAAGAAATCAAAATCTTGGGGCCACTTATCGCCAAAACATTCAACAGTACCGCACTCTTTAATAGAGCGGGTGAGCGTGTCCCTTTGGCGCAGCGAATAAACGGTCGCTTCCATCAAAACCCAAAGAGCGGGTTCTGCCATCGCGTCCACGGATGCCAACAACGAAGGGTACAAAGAAGCGCTCGTCACCTTTGGCGTTGCAGCAGCAGCGGACACCTCAACCGTTATCGGTATCGGTATTTGTGTCATGATTGAAAAACCTCATTAATGTGAGTGCCGTACCCCGCCCCAGAAGATTTCCAGTCATAGGGGGCGGGGTTTGGTTTTGGTGTTAAGCCATAACTGTGTATGCACAGACGTAACTATGTATGCACAGACATAGTTACGTCTGTTTAGGTGTTGTCAAGCCCTATGATGAAAATTGTTAATTGTGCATACACAGACAAATGACCAGAAAACCGGCTGAACGCAGCGCTTGGGGCGAAAACAAAGAGCGGTACAGCATTTTTGTGACTCCTACGGCAATGAAAGCGATCGACACCAGGGCTGAGGTGCTTGGAATCTCGCGCTCTGAATTCTTGGAACAGTTCGCCCGCCTGGTTGCAGGGATGACCGACACTGAACTAAAAAAGGAGGATAGGGAGGAATTGACCAAAAGTGTTGGAGCAAAGTATCGCATTAGCCCGCGAAGAACTTGCTGGCCGCGGTTTGTTTCTCAAGCGCAAGGCTAAGGGCGCTCGGGTTCAATTGCTAAAAAATCAAATTATGGAATGGGAAACACTACTTGAAAAACTAGGTTGAACTTTCGTATACACCAAGCTTGGACTGTCGGAGTTTAGTGTATAGGCCACGTAGAGCGCGATGAAGCGTCAAAGGAGTTTTTGATGAGTGAATCAGTTAGAGCCGTCAGGGCTTCCGTGCAAATAGGTTCCCTCACAGTCGATGGGTTTATGTTGCCAGACGGCAGTTACCGGATGAGCCAAACACAGGCGGCTGAGTGTATTGGGGATGATCCAGTTTACGCCAGAAACTTTTTAGGTTCTAAGGAGGGTAAAGCCATACTGGGTGAGGGTTTTACGCCAGAAACTTTTGAAGTTGACCCCACGGGACAAGTCAGAGGACAAACTCGCATTCGGGGATGGCCCTTAAGTGTTGTTTATGCTTACTGGATTTACCGCTGTTACAGAGGAGTTAAACCTGCTTTTGACTTAGTTGTGGCTTTGGGTACTGAAACCTTAGAGCGCCGATTTGACATAGCTTTCGGCGTTACTCGCACCGAATCCGAACGCAACGAACTGCTTGGCCAGCGAGTCCAGCAACTCGAACGCGACCTGCGAATGTTGGGCAACGCTTACTCTGCTGAAGACGAAATTCGGTGGGAGCGCGACTACTACGAGCGCTTGCTTAGAGAAAACGGCATCGACCCTTGGAGAATTCCGGGGGGTGAGGATGAACCGGGTTAATTGCGATCGGCAACAATTGGGATTTTTCGATTCGGAAATTCCTTGTCAGCTAACGTTCGCTCGCAATACGTCCGCGTATAGAATTTGAAAAGGCTGTTGTCAACAAGCGACCGCCCGCATCGATTAGACCAGACCAAAAAAAAGTCCGCGTCTTTAGAAGAGACGGCAGACAATCAAAAATAAAAAACTTTAGATTCATCATAGTCTATTTCTGCCATTACCGCAAAATCTGCACCTTTGCACATCAACGGTAGCTGTGGCAGAGCCGTCTCTTCTACTAAGCGCGGGTTTTTGTAAAAAAACCAGCACGCAGCGCTATGAGTAACGAAAGAGGCATCTATGAATATTGCAGATCAATTTTTATCAACTACCGCGAACCTTTGCCCCAAACACAAGAGCCACATTGAGAGCAGGGGACTGCTCAACGAGTGGAGCTACGCCAACTGCCGAACCGTATCTGCTGACGAGGCATCAGTTTACTTGGGTTATACCGCCAAGTCGGGTGGCATCTTCTTTATTGGTGCAGGCACACAATTTCAGTTCAGACCAGACAAGCCTTGGAAATCCTCTGGCAGTAAAAAAGCACCCAAATATCG
>NZ_JAUBPS010000054.1:0-43531 GCF_036700865.1 Microcoleus sp. S13C4 | reverse complement strand
TTTTAGCTGGCATTTTTGTAGAGATTGACTAAACTCATTTTTTATTATACCCTATTTAAAGGTACAACAGCTTATTAGACAGGCTCTCTGCATATAATGTCAATATATTTACCTGCCTCTAGTCCTGAATTCAATCCGAGTGAAAAATTGTGGAAACATCCCAAAAAAGACATAAAGTGAGAAAATTATTCGAGTTTAGATAAACTTAAAGAACAGGTAGATATAATTATCAAATCTCTCACGAATGAAGAAGTTTTATCTCTCTGTGGTTGGGACTAGATCCTTGAAGCTATATTAAGTGCAGATTCATAGTGAATTGGTATGAGGAAGTGGTGTAATTGGTCATTGGTCATTTAATTGCTGTAATTCAACTCGTTTTTTAAGGTTTGGGGAAAGTGCCAATAAGGCGTTTCTAATTCGTCCTCAGTTGGATAACTTTCAGTTGAGTCCTCTCGGATTTGAAAAAAGTAGTAGAGGTTAGCCACAGTTAAATCGGATATTTCTTGCCAATTCGAGGCAGCTAAAGCTGGATAGCCAGTAGCGATCGCCTGCTGGCTGACATAAAATTCGTATCTCCGCCGGATTTCCGGCGACACAGCGAAGGTTAGCTGGTCGCGCAAGGATAGAAAGTGAGACTTTTGCTTTAAACTTTCATAAAGTGAAGGTTCCGCCGCTAATACCGCGAATGTAGTGTACACGCTGCTTTTTAAACTCTCGCCGGTGAGTTTATCTAAACTAGCTAACTGGTGCTGCTCTTTTGGAGACAAAGTTTGCATCCAATCAACCTCATTTTGCCAAAATTCTATTACACTTAAATCATGACCGAGAATCCTAGCAACTTCAGGAAATAAAAAATCTAGTTCGGCTTCGGATTGACATCCTTTAACAACAGTTAGAATATTTTGACGAATTTTTGATTGGAGTTCCAGCAGGCGATCGCTCACCATATCGTAGGCGCGCTGCAAGTGAAACGTGACGCCGATCGCCTGCTCGATCGCCCAAACACATTCCATTTGCCTGAGTTGTCCGGCAGAACACACTCCCTCCAACAAACTTGGATTGTCATAAATTTTTAAAGCCTCAAACAGCATATCTCGCCCGCTATTAATTTCGGAATTCCGAAGTTTAATATCGGGCACTGTTAGGGCTGACTGACAGCGTTTAATAGCTTTAGAAAAAATATCGTAACCGTTAACCAGTTTCTGGCGGTGCATTTCAAAACTAGAGTCGTGAGCCACCTTAAAAATCTGCTGGATCACCTCTACTCCCCTATCTTTGAGGATGTGTCTGAGATCGATAAACCCGTCTTTAATTTTTAGCTTCTGGTGCTTTGCCTCTTCTCGGATTTTTAATACTTGGTTGAGGTTTACTGCGGACAAAACTGTGCTCGACACAGCGCCCATACCCATGACAGCAGCAGTCGCTTGCATCACTGCCAAATTAATTTTCAGACAGTTAAGCATTCTGTATATTTTTTGAAACCCCTGATGAGTTTGAGCAACCTGCAACGGCGCCACTGTCACGTATACGGGAGCTACCAGCGGCTGTACGGGGCCACCTCCGGCTAACTGTGCGAGCAATCCTATAACTCCGCGATCGGATAGAGTTCCACTTGTTGATTGATAAAAGATTTTTGCGAGTTCCACAAACTCCCCTGTCACCGGATCTCTAGCAGCAGGGAGCAATTGTCCTGTTTTGGCAGCAGGCTGTACTAGGTTGCCACTATTGAGTCGCGCCTGAGTTGCAGGAGTGAATATATAATCCATGTTGTGACTCAGTTTCCATTCAAAAAGGCAGATGTTCTGTATTGTATGCTGTTTAGGGAAACGAGGGATGAAAGGAAGTCAACTACCCACCACTAATCGGAGTACCGATATAGTGGGCGCTTGAAAAAGCCGAGTTGACCAGTCAAGCGTGTTAAATCACTACGTTTAAGGTAAGCGTTAAAGTACCTACCAGAGAATGCGTTGCTAGTTCTTTGCTCTAGAACTTAAAAGTTAAACAGGTGTAAGGGTTAAGCCAGTGCTTTTAAGATAGTTACCGACCTTAAACATTGACGAAGCTAACATTACCCCGAAAGGGAGGACTTAAAATGTCTAACTTTGTTTTTGTACTAGATACCCAAAAACGACTGCTCAATCCAATCCACCCAGGAATGGCCCGTAAATTGCTAACTAATGGCAAAGCTGCTGTTTTTAAAAGGTACCCATTCACACTAATTCTCAAGGTAGAGGTAACAGCAACCCAAAAACCAATCACTCTCAAAATAGACCCAGGCTCTAAAACCACTGGGTTCGCATTACTGCAAGGAGAAAAAGTAATCTTTGGTGCAGAACTAACTCACCGAGGTCAAGCTATTAAAGCCAACCTTGAATCTCGTCGTTCATTACGTAGAGGAAGGAGAAATCGCCATACTCGCTATCGTCCAGCTAGATTCCTAAATAGAATTCGCCTTAAAGGTTGGCTAGCACCAAGTTTGCAACATCGCGTTGAAACAACTCTAACATGGGTGACTAAATTGATGAAACTTGCCCCCATTGTTTCTATTGTTCAAGAACTTGTGCGGTTTGACTTACAACAATTACAAAGCCCGGAAATTTCGGGAGTTGAGTACCAACAAGGCGTTTTGTGTGGCTACGAAGTTCGGGAATATTTGCTCAACAAGTGGGAGAGAAAGTGTGCTTACTGTGGTGTTACAAATACACCATTACAAGTCGAACATATTCATCCTAAAGCTAAGGGTGGTTCTAATCGCATTTCTAATCTTTGCCTTGCTTGTGGAAAGTGCAATATCAACAAAGGAACTCAAAATATTGAGCAATTCCTGTCTAAAAAGCCCGAGGTCTTGAAACGGGTTTTATCTCAAGCAAAGCGTCCTTTGAAAGACGCGACAGCAGTCAATTTAACTCGTTGGGCATTATTCAATCGGCTTAGTATGACTGGTTTGCCTGTTTCTACTGGCAGTGGCGGCTTAACAAAGTTCAATCGCACTCGATTAAATCTAGCTAAAACTCACTGGCTAGATGCAGCTTGTGTAGGGAAAGTTGAATCGTTGGAAATTTTAACAAGCAAACCGTTGTTAATTAAAGCTACTGGACATGGGACACGTCAAATATGTCGTACCGATAAGTTTGGATTTCCATATCGCTATGTTCCCCGACTTAAGTTTATTAAAGGTTTTCAAACTGGAGATATTGTCAAAGCAATCGTTACTTCTGGTAAAAAAGTTGGTAAATACGTTGGGCGTGTTGCCGTTAGAACAAGTGGTTCGTTTAATATTTCCGCATCAGAATTGGTGTCGGGGGTTAGCCACAAATATTGTTCAATTATTCACAGAAAGGATGGTTATTCTTATGCAGCATAAACCTTGCCCCCCTTTTCCTCTCACCACTGACCTGAGTACAGGTTCAGTGGGGGTCTCCAAGGGGGAAGACAGATGAATGAGTATCTCAAGGCATTCCAGGCTATTAGCCAGTTTAGCGATCGATTGTTGGCAGACGAATATCAATCCGTGGAGATTAAACAGTCAGCTACCCAACTCAGTTTAGATGTGGAACCTTGTATTGACGAAATTAAGCAATCTGCCATCAGACTCAAGGGGTTACTTCAGGTATGTTTTAAAGATGTATCTCAGGCTGAGGATGTCTGGAATAGCAAGCCGAGAATTGCTGGAGCATCTCCTGTTGATGTCTGGGAGCAAATTGGCGAACTAAGCGGATGCGATGTGAGAATTCGCAGTTTAGGAAAACAGGGCAAATATGATGCTGTTGCTAAAGTTCGCAAATCTTGGAGCGACAAGGCGACCAAGTTAAAAAATCAGTGGTTTTTGTGGGATAAAAACCCTCAAGTCTTTCAAAGAGATACTATCTCTTTTTTTGAAAAAGATAATTTGCACAAAGAGTTGCGGAATGAAGTTGATGCCCAAGCCGAGCGAGTGATTTTCATTATGGACAATGAACTAAGTTTAATTTTTCAAGAGTTACAATCTATTGATATAGAAAAAATTGAACTTTGTATTGAATGCTTCGACCTAAACAGTCAATCTAAATTTAGAGATCGACTACAATCAATAGGCAGCGAGATTGTATCGAAGTTTACGGAGCCAGTGAAATATTTGCCGGATTCTTATATGAAGAGTTTTAAAGAAACGCTGAAAGAACCTGTAGAAACTCTGGTTCATAAAAGCAATATGGGAATCAGTTTGGTCGATTTTGAAGATTGCTGTAAAGTGATTGGCTTAATCCTGGACAAGGTGATTTTGGCAATTTTTGAGGAGCGCATGAAACTGGCTATTCAAACAGTTGAAAAAGCGATTAAATTCTACAATAATTTTTTAGAGAAGCAGGGGCGGTATCAGAAAGAGACGCCGGAACAGCGAGCGGCGGAAAAAGATTGGATCGAATGCCAGCGGCAGCAACTCAGGGAAGTTCAGCAGTATATTGATGCAGTCATCAATCATTAGTGGTTAGTCATTAGTCATTAGTCATTAGTCATTAGTCATTAGTCATTAGTTATTGGTCACTGGTTATTGGTTATTGGTCACTGGTTATTGGTTATTAGAACGAACAACTAACAATTAACAAATAACCACTGACCACTAAAAACAGTCAACAGTCAACAGTCAACAGTCAACAGATTATTGATATTGACCGCTGATTTCGTAAACGATCGCGCCCAAAGACGCTAAGCTAGCTAAAATTAGCATTCCTGCCGGCATGAATTTTTTAGTTTTAACCAGGCGCACAATAAAGACTATTACTAAAACAGCGGAGATGGCTGCTGCTAATGTTAAACCCCAACTTTGTCCCATAAGCTGGGCGGTGCCGGCAAAAATTAGGAGGGAACCGCTAATCAGGCCCGAAATGAGCGAGGCTTGGCTTTTGGCCTTGATATAACCCATGATGCCGCCAACCAGTGTTAAAATGCCGTAGCCGATCGCCGCTGCTGTCCCTATATTCATTTTTAATCCTCCCGATTTCACTCTTTGCATCTAAATTTATACAGCGCGGCCTGCAATTAGTGTCACGAATTGTTAGAAAATTTATTAAAGCCAGTCAGGATATGTAACTGTTATACAATTGCCATTATGTCAGCCCTAACTTCTGGTGCGATCGCCCAAATCCGTTACCTCCAGCGCCAAGCAGCATCCCTGCTGCTGTATCAATCAGTTCTCAAAAGCCCCGCAGGTCAAGCTTTTCTCGATTTGCTGCAAGCCCTTCACCACAGCGAAGTCAGCGGTTTGGAATGTCAGGTAGCTTACGGGAACTGGTTCAAAGTTCAGGCTGCTAAAAATTTAAGCTGGAAAGATTTTCTGATTTCCGAAATTCTCAAAGACGAAAACCCCTTTTCACGCCGAGCACAGCAAACAGATTTTGCAAGTTTGCCCCCCGCGTTGGTGGAGGCCGCCCGACATGATTTAGAAGTGCTGCAAAATATTTACGAATGCAGCAGCGAACAGTTGAGCAAGTGGGTGCGGGTAGCGGGTCAACTTGACGCAGTGCCTCCGATTTGGCATTCAGAAACTGTAGCAGAACAGGGAGATTTGCCCCTGCACGGGAAACTAGAAAAATGGTCGAGTGCGGCGGAATCTTTGGCAGTTTATTACCGACAGTTTGGCACGGGTTTGTTTGCCGAATATCGGGCTTTTGCGTGGCGGGGAGGGCAGTTGGCAAATATTTCGCATCCCGATCGCATAACTTTAAAAGAGTTGGTTTGCTGCGATTGGCAACGGGATGCCCTGGTGAAAAATACGGAGTTTTTGTTGGCAGGTTATCGGGCTTTGCACGTTTTGCTGTACGGCAGCCGCGGTTCGGGCAAGTCTTCTTTGGTTAAGTCGCTGTTAAATGAATTTGGCTCTCGCAATCTGCGCTTGATTGAAGTATCTAAATCGGATTTGCAAGATTTGCCACTAATTGTCGAGCAGTTGCGGGGAGTTCCTCAAAAGTTTATTATTTTTGTGGATGACCTTTCCTTTGAGGAAGATGACGATGCTTTTAAAGCTCTGAAAGTTGTTTTGGAAGGAAATGTCACTGCTCGCTCTCAAAATGTGGTAGTTTACGCAACATCTAACCGCAGGCATTTAATTCGAGAGTTTTTTGACGACAGGCCTCGCCCCCGCGATGGAGACGAAGTTCACGCTTGGGATACTGTGCAGGAAAAACTTTCATTTAGTGATCGGTTTGGGTTGACTTTAACTTTTGAACCGGCCGATCAAAACACTTATTTAACAATTGTCCGACATCTGGCAGAACTTGCTGGAATCAAACTCGCTGCTGAGGATTTGGAACACCGCGCTAAAGAATGGGCAACTCGTCGCAATGGGCGATCGGGCAGGACTGCGCGGCAGTTTGTGGATTTCCTGAAAGCAGATTTAGCCCTGTTTGACAAGTAAATGGTCTGCGCTGGGAGGGCGGGTTTTAACTGAGATGTTACATCATTTTCAATAAGTTTTTTATGAACAGGCTTTCCGGCCTGTTCCACAAAGAGTGAATTTTATTGTGGAACAGGCCGGAAAGCCTGTTGCTTACAATGGTGCAAGATGCCTGTTTTAGCCGATATATGGGAAGGCTATTCAGGATATGAATCAACCCGCCCTTACAGCACCCAAGGGCGAAAGAAAAATTCTTAAGTTTTTCATAATTTTATTGATAACAACTAACTAACAAAATTTGATATAATTGTCGAAATCTCCCAAGAAAATTCCCGAGCCAGAGAAGATCCTGACTCCATGAATCGACTACTAAATAATGAGGAAAATATCATGGGTTTATTTGATAAAGTATCGCAGACTCGTAAAGAAACGGACGTAACGTTAGGGCCGGCCGAAGCATTTGCGGCGATCGCGTTAATTGCCGTAGCAGCCGACGGTTACATCAATGACAGCGAAAGTAAAGCGATTAGCATGACGCTATCTAGGATGCAACTGTTCCGCAGCTATCCGGATGACGTGATGAGAAAAATGCTCGATCGCCTGCTGATGATTCTGCAACGGCAAGGAGTTGAGGTACTGTTTAATGCTGCTTTGGCAACGCTTCCTGACGAACTTAAAGAAACCGTTTTTGCTGTGACAACGGATATGGCTTTAGCCGATGGCGAGGTTTCAGAAGAAGAAGAACAACTTTTGAACGATCTTTACAGTGCATTGGGGCTTTCCGAAGATATTGCCCTCAAGATTATAGACGTGATGTTGATTAAAAACAAAGGTTAAGAAAGAAGGGGAAGCAGTGACGAAGGCAATTTTTACAATATTAGGACTTAGGCAACTGGCATATTAAACAAAGGTATGTAGTTACACTTGGGCGCTCTTTCCTAAGCTAAGAGCTAGTCTATCGCCACTACATACCTAAAATTCAACCCCTATTTGTGAGAGTTTGCCTTAGTCCTAAATATACAAAATTAGCGCCTACTTACTTAGCTGATAACTTCTCCAAAAGTGCGGGTTTACCGATATGATGGTTAGTGAAATTGCCATCCAGATTGCGATCGCCAGCTACTACCTTAAATGCCTTTCACTTACAGCCGTACTGTTCGCTTTCAAGATACCGATGCTGCTGGAGTCGTTTACTTTGCTAACGTTTTGGCAATGTGCCACGAAGCTTACGAGACCTCTCTAGCAGCATCGGGAATCAATCTCAAAGCATTTTTCAGCAATCCCGAGGTTGCTTTTCCCATAATTCATGCTAGTGTAGATTTTTATCGCCCAATGTTTGCGGGCGATATGCTGACGATTCAATTGACGCCCAAACAAGTTGCTGGCGATGAATTTGAAATTGTCTATCAAGTATTTTCTGGCGAAGCTACAGGAAGAAGCGCTGCTAAAGCTCTTACTAAGCACGTTTGCATCGATGCCGTTAGCCGAACTCGAAAACAGCTATCGGAAGACTTGATAGAGTGGATGATAAAATTTGAGAGTTGAGAGTTGTGATTAGCTCTATCTTTAAATAATAACAGGGTATGACAGTCAGTCGATTTTAGATTTTAGATGTTAGATTTACTTGCAGCATTGAATCTGGGAGTTTCAACTTTTGTCGAAAATTTGGGGCTGATGGCGACTTAAGTACGTGGCACGGTATCCGTTTTTGAGCGGAGTCTAATTTCTTTTAGGTTGAGAATTTTTTCGGAATTTTTGATAGTATGTCAAATCGCAATTATGCCATTGTAGGCACGGGAGCTTTAGGCGGATTCTACGGTGCTAGACTGCAACAAGCAGGTTTAGAAGTTAATTTTTTGCTACGCAGCGATTACGATCGAGTAAAAAAACACGGTTTGATTGTCGAGTCTCCCGAAGGCGACTTCACCCTCCCCCACGTCCGCGCCTACCACGACGCGCACAAAATGCCTCAGTGCGACGTAGTAATTCTAGCGCTGAAAACAACTCAAAATCACTTGTTGCCCAAAATTTTGCCTGCTTTATTAAAGGATAACGGTGCGGTTTTAGTATTGCAAAACGGATTGAATACCGAACCGGAAGTCGCTAAAATTGTCGGTGCAGAACGAGTGGTTGGCGGGCTGTGTTTTCTCTGTTCTTATAAAGTTGGGCCCGGTCACATCTGCCACCTAGATTACGGTACGATCACGCTGGGCGAATATGCCCAAGACTACAAGCCTATCGGTATTACTGATAGATTGAACCAAATTGCTAAGGATTTTAAACGTGCTCATATTCCTATTAAAATGAGCGAAGATTTGCTATTGTCAAGGTGGAAAAAGCTGGTTTGGAATATTCCTTATAACGGACTGTCTGTAGTGTTGGATGCGAGAACTGACGAACTGATGGCTAATCCCGATACTCTGATTTTAGTTAAGGAAATCATGGGGGAAGTGGTAGCGGGAGCCAAAAGTTGCGATCGCATTATTCCCCATGACTTTATCCCACATATGCTCGAATACACTGAGAAAATGAAGCCTTACCGCACGAGCATGAAAATCGATTATGATGAATCGCGCCCCCTGGAAGTTGAGGCGATTTTTGGTAATCCGATACGGGTGGCGCAGCAAGCAGGTATTAAGTTGCCCCAAATAGAGGTACTTTACCGAATGTTGAAGTTTGTGGACTTTCAAAGACAAGAAGCAGAGAGGACCAGAAGGCTGTTAGGTTTGTCGTAATTAGTCAGTTGACTGTTGGCTGTTGACTGTTGACTGTTGACTGTTGTCTGTTGACTGTTGACTGTTGACTGTTGACTGTTGTCTGTTGGCTGTTGACTGTTGTCAGGAGTCTGAAATAAGCATGAGAAATTCTGCCTTCTGCATGGATTGCGGTCTAATAATTATTGATATTCGATCGCAATCTTTTGCAATTGTTCTCGATTAACTTTGCCTTGAGAATTGCGTGGCAATTTTTCGACGATTACCCAATATTTCGGCCGCTTAAACTTGCTCAACTTATCTTCTATTGCCGCTTGCAGATTTTTGACAGTAACTTCGGAATTCGCGGGAACGTAGATAGCCGTAACGACTTGACCCCAATCTTTGTCTGGCAAGCCAATTACAGCAATATCCGCAACTAAATTAGTCGATCGCACAACGGCTTCGACTTCCGCCGGAAATACATTTTCTCCGCCTGTGATAATTTTGTCGCTGCTGCGTCCGACGATATTTAAGTAGTTATTTTTATCAAAAAATCCCAAATCGTCTAATGGGAAATATTCGCGATCGCCAAAATTTTCAGGATAATAACCCAACGCCAAAGATTTAGCACTTACCACAATATTTCCTATTTGATTATCGCACAAAATCGCGCCATTAGCACTGCGAATAGTTATTTGAGCGTGCGGTAAAGTTTGACCAGAACTGTTATTGCCAGCGAGAAAATCTTCGGGTTTTAGTGTAGCAATTTGCGAGGCGGTTTCGGTCATGCCGTAACTTGGCGCTAATTTGACTTGATAGTTTCTAGCTGTTTCTAAAAGTTCCGGCCAAGCGGGAGCACCACCCAAAAGTACGGCCCGAAACCGTCCCAGCCAATTAGCTGTATCTGGGTTTTGCAGCAGTCGTTGCAGTTGAGTTGGAACTAAAGAAATGAAAAATTCTTCTGGCTTGATGTCGCATATTTTACCCTTTTCTAATTCTTTAAAGGGCTGAACAGCCAGTTTTCCTCCGGTAGTAAAAGAACGCATGAATTGCATTAAACCGCTGACATGATATAAGGGCAAAACGCAAAATGAGTTGATTTGGTCAACTTGAAAATATTGTTGAAAACCTTGCACTGAGGCGGTTAGTGTGTCCCAAGTGTGGATGGCAAAACGGATTTTGCCTGAAGAACCGCCGGTGGGAATCATGATTGTATCAAAACCGCTTTTACCGGGCGAATGGAATTCGCGGCTATACAAAGGAAGTCCGCCTTCGCGGACTGGGATATGGGGAGTGGTGGGAAGCGGGCATTGTCCCCAAATTAAGTCGGGTTGGACTAAATCAAAGACTTGTTGCCATTCTTGTTTTACCCAGTTGGGATTGCAGAGAAAAATCGGGCATTTGGCGGCGCGGGCGGCGGTGAAACTGGCAAGAAATTGCAGGGGTTCTGGTTCGGCGAGGCAAATTTTTGGGGGTGTTTCTCGTGCGGGACTTTGGGTTATTTCTTGAAATAGCCGATCGACAATTCGGGCAAATTCACGACTGTCACAACCGATAAGCCAATTATCGGGCAAGCCAGACGCGATATCCAGGATATTTACTGTGAGATTTGTTGCCATAGATGCTTTCACCAAGTTTTTCGATTCAAAACAATTACCTAACCCGCTTGATTTAGTCGTGGGATTAATCTAAAATCTAAAATCTAAAATCTAAAATCGAATCATTGTCATCGAACCAGCAATCAGTGCCGAAGCCGAGTGCTCTTTTATTTAAAGACAATTGTGTTGCTAAATTTAATGCTGCTTGTCGGCCGATTTTGGTTTCAAATACTGATGAGAAAACAGCGTCTATATTGTGAGTTTGACAAAATTTTCGCAGTTGGGATGGGGAACCAGCAATCGCAGGTTTAATGACGAAAATGCCCCGCCAGCCTTGGCTGTAGCACTCTTGGATGCGATCGAGGTTGGCGGCAGATTCGTCTAGGGCGATCGGAGTTGCATAAATAGCATTCAATTCTACCATTTCCTGAAACTGTGTTACGGGCAGCGGCTGTTCCAAAAATTCAATGTCTGCGGAAAAGTCGGGAGTTGCTTTTACCTTGTCGCAAGCTTCCAGCCATGTTTTAGCCTGCGAGTAACTGAGTCCCCCGTTGGGATCTAAGCGCAAAAATGCTTTTTCGCGATCGCACAAATTGTGCATTGCTTTGATTAGCTGCTGAAAAATTTTTAATTCTTGTTCAATTGCAGCAACACCAATTTTCCATTTAAACGTCCGATATCCCTCTAACCAAAGCATTTGTAAAGCCGACAAAGCTGTTTCTCCTGCTGGCAATAAACCGCTGAACCGATTTTTTTCTTCCTCATTCCCAGCCTCTATCCATTGGTGACTGCTTAAGACTGAACCCGCAATCAATGTCGATTTTAGGGGAAGTCTAGATCCCCCTAAATCCCCCTTAATAAGGGGGAGGTTGAGAATATTTCTTGTCCCCCCCTTATTAAGGGGGGTTAGGGGGGATCTAGAGGTTGATAGTGCTGACTCAAAGCCAAATTGACAAGCCGGCAATTCAGCAGAAATAGCAAAAATCCTCTCTGATGAAATATTACCTGGCAACTGGTGACAAAAATCTAAAGCTTGCTCAAAACTTTCGGAACCAAACCAACTCAAAGGGGAAATTTCTCCCCAACCAATTCGACCATTTTCGCCCACAAGTCGCAGGATAATTCCTTCGCGAATATCCCAAATGCCGTGACTTGTTTGCAGGGGACGCTTAAATTTTCGCTGATAAGTGCGAAACTCGAATTGATAAAGCATGGGTTTTTTACTTAATCATAAAATTGTCTCACAACTGCCACAAACTTATCAATATTTTCAAAATGGATATTGTGGCCAGCTTTTGGTACAATTTCCAGACGGGCGGCTGGACACAAGCTGGCTATTTCGGTATTTATAGTTGTAAATTTATCATCGTATTCTCCAGCTAGCAAAAGGAGAGGGATTTGATTTGGTGCCAGTTTTTCCCAGAGAGAGGGCTGGTTGCCGGTTCCCATGTTGCGGAGAGATTTGGCTAATTCTAAGGGATTATTGGCTAAACGGGTTTCTAGGAGTTGGTGGAAGTTGGGAGAATTTTTTAAAGATTTGAATAAAGGGCGATCGTACCAGTTGAATAAAAAATCTTTAATCTTGCTATTTTCCAGCTTTTGTGCTAGCTGTAAATCGGCTTGGATGCGGTGCGATCGCTCTTTTTCTGTTTTCAATCCTGGCGAAGCTGACTCTACCACTACTTTCTCGAATCTTTCTGGAAAATGTAATGTCATGTAAAGTGCCAATCGCCCGCCCATTGAATATCCCAACAACAAACATTTGTGTATTTGTAAATCATCCAATAACTCGATTAATGCTTGGGCAGTATTTGACATATTGTAGCAACTTTCATCGCCCTTGACTTGGGTTTTTCCGTGGCCGGGAAGGTCAACTGCTAAGCAGCAATAAATGTTAGAAAGTAAGGGAATGACCCTGCTAAAGTCTTGACTGCTGCCCGTGAATCCATGCAAAAATAAAAGTGTCGGCTGATTCTTCTTGCCAGTTAAGGAATAGTGAAAGTTATAATTATTAAATTTGTCCATATACAATTATACGATTCGATGTGAGGTACGGCTTGCTAGATTAAAGAAGATTTTGAGAAGTCGCCCAACTCCACCAACTCTCTCAACTTAGCAAACCCTACCTCCATTTTACCGGAATTCTCGATCGCCCGATCTACAAAACAAACCCCAACGCCAGCAGCAATCCGCTCGAAAAATGCAGCGTAACTGCGATAAACTTAGAGTTGCTGACCTTTCCCGGTTGGTCGTGATAGTCTGTGACATGGCGGCAAAGGTCGATCGCAAATGGCAAACTTCCAAAAATCAACAGCGTCAAAATTGGGAACATTCCCAAAGCCACAAATAGCACAGTCAAAGCATAAACGCTGCCGCATAACCACTGCAACAACTGAGCACCTTTTTTCGTACCGAGTCGAACAATTGGGGATTTTTTACCCGCCGCCAAATCGTCCTCAACTTGGTGAAAATGGGAACAAAATAAAATGATACTCGTTGTAATTCCCACGATTGCCGAAGCCGCTAAATTAGTGGCAGACCAAGTTTGAGTTTGACTGTAATAAGCAGCGGCGAAGGCTAGCGGCCCAAATGTGAAAAAGCAGATGATTTCGCCCAAACCTTGATAGCCAAGACGAAACGGAGGCCCTTGATAAGTGTAGCCGAGAGCACAGCATAAAACTACTAGCCAAATTACTGTTGGGTCTTTTTGCCACCAGCTTATGGCGCAGATTCCCGACACTCCAACTGCTAAAAACAGATTCGCTAGCCCGAAAATTAAAGTTTTATTTCCGGTTAAGTTAACTAGAGAATGCGCTTTGTTTTTATCGATGCCTGTTTCTGAGTCAAATACATCATTGCTGAGATTCAGCCATGCTATAATCAAAATGGCTGACATTAAAAATGTCGAAAAAATTGACGAATTAATCGTTTGAGTTTCGGCAAAAGCAATTGCAGTTCCTACGGAAATAGGAATCACCGCAACGCTGTACATGGGCGGCTTGATTGCCGCCAGCCACAATTTACTATTTGGACGTTCAATTAACTTTGTTGTCATTACACAAACTTGATGCAATTGATAGCAGCGTAGTAATTTTACAATTTTATTGGTGAAGAAACTCTACTCTGTATCTGGTTGAGTGCGCGGGGGGCATCCGTTGAGAGGCTTTGCGGGCGATCGCGCGCCCGGTAATGCCCGTCTGCAAACCTCTGCGGGGTCGATCGCATGAGAGTCGAGATTGAGTCGCTCAATCTTAAAGTTTTATGTCTAAATGTTTCGATTGATCGCGCGTGGGCGTTAGCGAAGCGATCCGAAGGAAAGCCCTGGAAGAGGATCGTCTGTTTTTTGCCCGCCGCTGAGCCCAAACTTTCCGGGAAACTCGAAAGGTCATGTTTTGCGATCGCCCTCCCGTGCTTAGATCGAAATAGGGGTTCTAGCGGGACAAAACCGCACTCTTTCTGACAAATCTGCTATTCTCGCTTTCATGACAGTAATACCGCACCGCGCTAATCTTTTACAAGACCGCAATCAACTGCATCAGTTTCTGTTAGATTGCCAGCAGTCTTTAACCGAAAAAGATCAAACCAAGATAGTTAGTATTTCTCAGGAGATTGCCCCCGTCGATCCGCTAGTTGTACTTCAAGAGATTTCCGAACCTTGCCAGCGGCACTTTTACTTTGAAAAAAGAGACCCGATTTCAGGCAATAGTTTTGCGATCGCCGCCCTAGATTCGGCCATCCATCTAACAGTAGCCGGAAGCGATCGATTTACCCTCGCTCAAAATTTTATTCAATCTTGTCTTGCCCGAACAATTACCATCGGTACAGAACGCTTGCCCTTCAGCGGGCCGCACTTTTTTTGTAGCTTTGCTTTTTTTGATGAAAATGTCACCACCAATTCTTACTTTCCCCCTGGCACAGTATTTTTACCAAAATGGCAGATTACTCGCCTGAAAGATAGCTGCACAATTGTTGCCAATGCCATCATAAACCGAGATTTAAATGTTAAGATTATTACTGATAATATTTGGCAGAATTTTGATAAAATTTCGGGTTCCCATTACAAAAAAATTATTTCTATTAGAAACACTTCCATATTTTTAAAACAAATTCCTGTGAATGATGCCACTCACTTTAAAACATCCGTCAAGTCAGCTTTAGAATTGATCCACTCTCAATATTTCAGTAAAATTGTTTTATCCCAAGCAATAAAGGTCATTTCCAAAACCCCTTTTAGTTTAATAGATTCATTAAATAACTTGCGCCTTACTTATCCCGGTTGCTACGTATTTTCCACCAGTAACGGCAAAGGTCAAAATTTTATCGGTGCCAGTCCAGAACGCTTAATCAGCATTCACAAAAATGAGTTAGTAACAGATGCTTTAGCAGGTTCAGCACCGAGGGGAAAAACAGAAGTAGAAGATGCGAACTTAGGCAAAGGTTTACTCAACAGCGAAAAGGATATTCGAGAACATCGAGTTGTAATTGATTTTATAGTAGATCGCCTGTCGAGTCTCGGTATCAATCCAGACTTTTCCCCGGTTCCCAGGCTGCTGCAACTGTCAAACATTCAGCATTTGTGGACACCCATCAGGGCTAGAATTCCCCGTGATATTCATTTATTAAAGATTTTATCTCAACTGCATCCAACGCCAGCGGTGGCGGGCGTACCGAGAGATATTGCCCTACAGCAAATACGCGGCTGCGAAAGCTGCGATCGCTCTCTGTATGCAGCACCCCTCGGCTGGATCGATCGCAGCGGCAACGGCGAATTTGCCGTGGGCATTCGCTCGGCTTTAATCGATGGCGATCGGGCTATACTTTATGCTGGTGCTGGTATTGTGGCGGGTTCGGAACCAGAAAAAGAACTAGCAGAAATTCAACTGAAATTGCAGGCACTTTTAAATGCTTTAGTTTAATTCAGCTAATTTGCAGAATCTAGAGTGGTCTGGCTAATTGATTGAGTCTGTGTTAATGTTTAATTTTCACTTCCTCAAAATGTTCTACTATGGGAAAAGGCTCGTAAAAATGGTGAAGCATTCTTTTCCACTCTTGATATTGAGCGGAATTCCTAAATCTAATTGTATGAGCTTCTAAATTTTCCCATCTAACCAATAATAGATATTTTCCTTGAACTTCTGTGCAGCGATGAAGTTCGTGAGATAAATATCCATCTATAGACGATATCAGACTGGAGGCTTCTCTAAAAGCTATCTCAAAATCACCCTCACAGCCAGATTTGACATTCAGCACAACCGCCTCAAGAATCATAAAAATGTATCCTGACAATTATTTGGGTATAATATCGTAGCACAATACAGAGTTGAGCTACTCAGGTTTAGCAATGCCAATAGATTTTCGCAACACAAATACCGTCTGGGCTTCCGTATTAGCAGAAACTTTGCAGCGGTTGGGATTAACTACAGCCGTGATTTGTCCCGGTTCGCGATCGGCACCATTAACAATCGCTTTTGCGCTGAACAACCAAATAGAAACTATTCCCATACTCGACGAACGTTCAGCCAGCTTTTTTGCATTAGGAATGGCCCAAAAATCCGGTTTACCTGCCGCACTAATTTGCACATCAGGAACCGCCGCTGCCAACTTTTATCCTGCGATAATAGAAGCCAGAGAAAGTCGAATTCCACTGCTAATATTCACTGCCGATCGACCTCCCGAACTGCGGGACTGTCACGCCGGACAAGCGATCGACCAAGTTAAAATATACGGCAATTATCCCAACTGGCAAGCCGAATTAGCGATACCTTCTGCGTCCAGAGGAATGCTAGACTATCTGCGGCAGACGATCGTGTATGCTTGGGAGCGATCGCAATTTCCAACACCAGGCCCCGTCCACCTCAACATCCCGTTTCGCGACCCACTTATACCCGTTCCAGACATAGCCGTAGAAGCTTTAGAAACAGAATTTAATCCCGAAGATTTCTTTGCAGGATTAGAACCAATTTTTGCCGGAAAAAGCTCTACCCCCCCCAGCCCCCCCTTATTAAGGGGGGGAGAAGAAAGTACAATGCAACAATGGCAAAAGTGCAGCAGAGGGATTATTATTGCAGGCGTTGCACAGCCTCAATTTCCCGAAAAATACTGTAGTGCGATCGGCCAAATTTCCAAATCATTAAACTGGCCAGTTTTAGCAGAAGGACTATCCCCAGTCAGAAACTACGCCCAACTAAACCCCCATCTAATTTCCACCTATGATTTAATCCTGCGAAACCGCGAACTAGCAGATAAATTAACCCCAGAAATCGCCATTCAAATCGGAGACTTACCCACAAGCAAAGAACTGCGAAACTGGCTAGACAAAACCCAACCAAAACGCTACATAATCGACCCCAGCCACCACAACTTCGATCCGCTACATGGCAAAACAATTCACCTGCGAACCTCCGTAGAAAATCTCGCAACTATATTAACTCAATTCCCCCCCCTTCTTAAGGAGGAGTCCCCTCAAGTCCCCCCCCTTATTAAGGGGGGGTTAGGGGGGGATCGAGTCACTACTACCACTAATATCCCCCCTCAAGTCCCCCCCCTTAATAAGGGGGGGTTAGGGGGGGTTCTAACCTCGGCATCAAACAAATACCTCCAACTTTGGCACAACACCGAAATCCAAGTCAGACAAACAATAGACCAAAAAATATCAGCAATTAACAACATAATCGAACCCAAAGTTTCCTGGCTGCTTTCCCAAATTTTGCCACCTGGAACACCGATCTTTATTGCCAACAGTATGCCCGTCCGAGATGTAGAGTTTTTCTGGAAGCCGAACAACTTAGAAATAAAACCGTTTTTCAATCGCGGCGCTAACGGCATAGACGGCACATTATCAACAGCGTTGGGAGTTGCTCACCGCAATCAAAGCAGCATCATACTAACAGGCGATTTAACACTGTTGCACGATACAAACGGTTTTTTAATTAAAAATAAATTTTTCGGTCATTTGACAATCATATTAATTAATAACAACGGTGGCGGAATTTTTGAAATGTTGCCCGTTGCCAAATTTGACCCGCCCTTTGAAGAGTTTTTTGCCACGCCGCAGCATATCAACTTTGCTCAGTTGTGTGCAACTTACGGCGTGGAACACGAGGTAATTGAGGATTGGGAACAGTTCAAACAAAAATTAAGTTTGCTGCCAAATAGCGGGATTCGCGTCTTAGAATTGCAAACAGACAGGCGCGCCGATGCTAAATGGCGGCAAGATAATCTAAGTAAATTTGCCAAAGATTTGTAAATTTGTAGGTTGAGCAGGTGGAACGAAACCCAACCTACACTAATTTAAACTGCTGGTTGAGCTAGCAGCGAATCTAACTCTCCTTCTGCATCGAGTTTATGAATGTCATCGCAGCCGCCTACGTGTTGGTTATTAATGAAAATTTGCGGTACGCTGCGGCGTCCGTTAGCGCGATCGGCCATTGCCTTTCTAGCCGCTTCGTCGCCATCAATTTTGTATTCCGTGAAATTTACGCCTTTCCACCACAGCAAAGTTTTGGCGCGGATGCAGTAGGGACAGGTTTGCCAAGTATAGATTTCCACATTGGCTTTGATGCGATCGGGCTTGCGGCCCAAGATGGGATTGAGAAAATCAAGCATTTTTAGTACGGGGGTAAGGGTGGAACTCATTTAGAAATCATACCCAATGTATAAATTCCGCTGGTATGGGCGCATCTGCCAGAGGTGGGTTTTAAGCTGTCGGGCGCTCGCCCTGTGACCCAAATCACAACTTTACTCTACTCGGATCACTGGCTTTCACCCCTGACAATCACCTTCGCGGCCTCATTAATATCACCGATCTTTTGAGGAAACCAGAAGATGATAAATATATCGAATTCAACCGCACTGCCATGCACCCCGTACAACTCCTCCCCGGCGCTATCTCTGAAATCCTCGCTTCTGTAACCGATACAGGCGTTTTGACTCTGGCGGATCGCTACGGTTTGATGGCCGCCACCTTCGACGACTCTCTGAATGACGAAGACAGAGGCTGTGTCAACCGGTTGCTGCGCGCGGTGCTCAGAGGCCGAGTCCAAGTAGTCAACGAACTTTCAGCAGCATTCTAATCGGGATTTGAAGTTTTGTTCTGAAGGCAAGGTGAGTCAGCGGTAGATGAAAATAGTGGAAACTCAGGTAGGAGTGGAAACAGCGGTAATTTGAATTCGATTTAAAAGTTTTCTCCTCTAACTCAACAACGGTTTTTTTGTCAAAGCAGCCTTTACCGGCTGCTTTTTTTTGATCTAATCGCGGATTTCCAGGTTGTACTGGCGACAGAGGGCGATCAGTTTTTGTTGGAAGCGATCGCGCACGCTGTCGCGAGACACAATGACGCAATCTTCGCCGTAACGGAATACCTCCCGAATCAGCCAAAAGGGATGGGAAACGCGCCACACGACTTGGCGGACATCTGCGATGACTTGACCTTCCTCACTGATATCTTTTTGTCTGCGTTCGTAAGCTTTTACCATGCCACGATAAAAGTGTAAGTACACTTTTAAGAAATCTAAGCCTTCCTCGCGCCACAGTCCGTCCATTGGCTCAAGAGCCTTGATGCGATCGAACCGCAAACACCGATTGTGAACAAGTTCGGGATAGTCGGGATTTTTGAGATCGTTAGTCTCTTCGCACCAGATTTCCCAGTCAAAGCGCTTTTCTTCAAAGGAAATCTCCGCATAGCTCACTGACAGGGTTTTTTAGCCGATGAGTCTGGCATGGATAATCGAAACCAGTATGATTACCCTTGAAACCAACGGAGGCAACGCTTTCATCCACTTAAATTAGGGAGACGTGAGGTTAGGGTAAATACGATCGCTGCGCTGCCCTGTGTAACCAAAAATTAATCGCCCCTTCGCTCCTTTTACAGTCATGGGAGCGTGTAATCGAACAGTTTTTGACATTTGGCTAGAAACAAGTTTACTTCCAACACTTGTCAAAGCACAGGTGGTGGTGATGGATAATCTCACATTTGATAAAAGTGGTCGGATTCAGGAATTGATTCAAACAGCAGGGTGTAGACTATTATATTTACCGCGATACTCTCCAGAGTTTGACAAAATTGAACAAAGAAGAGTCTTGGCTAAAAAGTCAAATTCCTAAACAGCTTGATGAGTTTGATTGCTTACGTTTTGGCGACCCTTGGATGTCTTGCGCCTTGCATCCTAACACGGGCCGTTGCTATATGTGATTTCCCAGATTCTTCAGTTTAGAAAACCTCAAAATTATGACCACTCAAACAACTTCTCCACTCCTACTGGGCCCCTTCAAAATCGGAGATTTACCCTTAAAAAACCGGGTAGTCATGGCACCCCTAACGAGAGCCAGAGCCGGTGAAGCGCGGATGCCCAACACCTTGATGGCAGAGTATTACACTCAGCGAGCCTCCGCTGGTTTAATCATTACAGAAGCCACAGTGGTTTCTACTCAAGCTAATGGTTGGCTAAATACGCCCGGTATTTATTCAGACGAGCAAGGCGAAGCTTGGAAACAAATTGTGACTGCGGTTCATACCCACGAAACGCCGATTTTCATGCAGCTTTGGCACTGCGGACGAGCTTCCCACAGCAGTTTTCATGAAAACAATCAATTGCCAGTTGCAGCCTCTGCCATCAAAATAAACGGAGAAGGCATTCATACCCCTCTAGGCAAACAACCCTACGAAACCCCCCGCGCTCTAGAAACCGATGAAATCTCGCTGGTTGTAGAAGATTATCGCAAGGCGGCCGAACGGGCCAAAAAGGCAGGTTTTGATGGTGTAGAAATTCACGCTGCAAACGGCTATCTCATTGACACATTCCTGCAAACCAAAACTAATCACCGCACTGATTCCTATGGAGGCTCAGTTGAAAATCGCTACCGTTTTCTGAAGGAAATTATAGAGGCGATTATCACAGTATTCCCTGCCAATCGAGTTGCTGTTCGGTTTTCTCCCAATGGTATTTACAATGATATGGGTTCTCCAGAATATCGAGAAGATTTTCTGTATTTCGCGGAGCAGTTAAATGCCTATGATTTAGCTTACCTTCACTTGGTGGATGGTCTGGCTTTTGGCTTTCACGAATTGGGAACGCCGATGATGATAGGAGAGTTTCGCGATGTGTTTACAGGGCCGCTTGTCGGCAACTGCGGATATACTCAAGAACAGGCTGAAACGGCCCTGAGCAGCAAAGTTGCGGATTTAATTGCTTTTGGTCGGGATTTTATCAGCAATCCTGACTTGGTGGAGCGTTTTACTAATGGTTGGCCGCTCAATCCGCCTGCTGAAATGGGCGTCTGGTATTCTTTTGGGCCTGAAGGTTATATCGATTTCCCTACCTATCAGGAACCGGCCGCTATTTCTTAGTTGAGTTGGTTGGGGCGGGTTTATCAATAAATACCGAGTATGTGCATCATAGATAATGGTCAACCCGCCCCTAAAAGATTTATGGTTAATTTCTCAAAATAGGACTGGGAGTTGCAGCCATATTTAATTTTCATCGCCCATTGAGAGCGAGCATCTCCTATTTGTAAAAACACTTCTTCTGCCTGCTGCCTGCTGCCTGCTGCCTGCTGTGTCCTCCCTCCAATTTCTAGCTTGGCTGCAAAAGTGAGAGGCTCCCAGTTGAGATCGAGAACGTTTCCTCATATCCTAATAAGCGTAGGACATTTCAAAACATCCGAGCTGCTAGCTCAGCTTTTGAGAGCCTGAAAATAATCAATAGCGGAAGCGCTTTTAACAAGATGGCACAAAATCACAAGTCAACGGTTATCATCACCGGCGCTTCCTCCGGCGTCGGTTTGTACGGCGCGAAAGCTCTCGCAGACAAGGGATGGCACGTAGTCATGGCCTGTAGGGACGTGCGGAAAGCCGGAGATGCCGCGCAAGAGTTGGGCATACCTGAAGGCAGTTTCTCCATCATGGAGATTGACTTGGGCGATTTGGAGAGCGTGCGTCGGTTTGCTCGGGCATTTAAGGCCAGCGGTAGGCCTCTGGACGCTTTGGTGTGCAACGCCGCCATTTATATGCCTTTGATTAAGGAACCGCTGCGGAGCCCGGAGGGTTACGAGTTGACGATGACTACCAATCACCTGGGTCATTTCCTGCTGTGCAACCTGATGATGGAAAATATGAAGCCTTCCTATTATTCCGATGCGAGAATCGTGATTTTGGGAACTGTGACTCACAATCCAGACGAGTTGGGCGGGAAGATTCCGCCGCGCCCGGATTTGGGCAAGTTTGAGGGTTTTGAAGGGGGTTTCAAAGACCCGATTTCGATGGTTGATGGCAAGAAGTTTGAACCGGTCAAGGCTTACAAAGATAGCAAAGTTTGCAACGTGCTGACGATGCGGGAATTGCACCGCCGCTTTCATGAATCCACGGGGATTACTTTCACTTCGCTTTATCCGGGATGCGTTGCAGATACGCCACTGTTCCGCAACCACTATCCTTTGTTTCAGAAGCTGTTCCCGCTGTTCCAGAAGAATATCACCGGGGGTTACGTTTCGCAGGAGTTGGCGGGGGAAAGGCTGGCGATGGTGGTTGCTGATCCCGAATACAAGCAATCTGGGGCTTATTGGAGTTGGGGAAATCGCCAGAAAAAAGATGGTAAGTCTTTTGTACAGAAGGTTTCTCCCCAGGCCCGCGATGATGAAAAAGGCGAGCGGATGTGGGAGCTGAGTGCTAAGTTGGTGGGATTGACTGACGGGGCTCAAATGGGTGCTGCGGCTGGTGCGGGCCGCTCTGCATAATTCAAAGTTACAAATCCCCTTTATCACGCTTGGCAGTTGAAACGGCGTCTACGCACAGGAGGTGGGTAGACGCGGACTCAATAATAAAGGGCGTATTAAAGTCGGATTTGGTATGATGCACCAAAATCAAAGAAACCGGGTTTTTTAGTGGCTCTGCGGGTTGTAACTCACACCTTGCACTATTCTTAAGAACAGGCAAGATGCCTGTTCCACAAGAAAATTTATCTTTTGTGGAACAGGCATCTTGCCTGTTCATAAAAAGATTATTGAGAATGGTGCCAGATCTCAGTTGTAGCGCGTCTTTGCGGAAACAACCCGGTTTCTGGTTTACCCTGGCGTGCAGGACTGTTCTGGTTGCGACATGAGCAGGAAAGCGTAGGTTTTGCAACCCAAAATACCGGGTTGTTTTTACCATTTACGATCGACTTACACAATATTTCTTCGGATAATAACCGGCTTTGTACGTAAGTTTTCGGGAATGAGCAGGGGTCGATCGACCTTTTGGTTTGTAGCGTCGCCGAAACTGTTGGCTGCGACGGGTGTTTCCTTTTTTGCTGTTAAGATTGATTTTTCCTTGAGGGTGCCCACTCCTGAAAATATTTTCCCCCACTTAAGCGAGATAATAATTAGATCCTATGGCTTGTCGCTCACAAAAACTATTTTTACTCGCTGGAATTTTTGGGTTAGTTTGGCTGGGAAAACCAGCGAAAACATCCGCTAGCACAGTTGAAATTTTGACCTCAAATGTTGAGGATTTGGCAGCAGTCAGCAGCGGAGGCGATCGAGCTTTAGCCCCCAACGATACCACTTTTGACAAACGCGAAGACTTGCCGATAAAAGACGAGGAAACGCAGTTACCCACAAAGTCAGAACGATCGGCTTTGGCGACAACTCTACCCTTATCCCCACCGACGGAAATCCCCGACTTAGAGTCGGAAGCGGCAAATTCAGCCGATCACACATTCAGCACAAAAACTCAAGAAACCGAGCTTTTTAACTCAGATCAAAAGCTAGAAGAAAATATTGACCTAAAAAAAACCGATTTGGGTATCGATCGAGCTTTGCAACTAAGCCAACTGCCGAACCCAATTCTGCCCAGAGAACCCGAATTGCCAACTCCTGAGCCGCCCCAACCGCCTGCGCCGCCTCCCCTCATACCAACCCCACTAACACCTGTTCCCGGCGATTCTAGACCAAGCATTCTGGGTACAATTAGGGTCGAGCGCTTTGAATTTGAGGGCAACACGGCTTTTAGCGATCGCGAACTTGCAGAAGTTACGCAACAGTTTGCGGGCCGCGAAATCACCTTTGCGGAACTGATCGCAGCAGAAGCAGCCGTTACTCAAAAATATGTAGCGGCAGGATACATCAATTCCGGCGCTGTAATTCCCGCCAACCAAACCTTTCCGAGAGAAGGAGGTGTGGTGAAAATTCGGATTGTAGAAGGCGGATTAGATGAAATTGTGATTACTGGAAACAGGCGCTTAAATTCAAATTACGTGCGATCGCGCCTAGAACGCGCCACCAGACGGCCCCTCAATCGATCTCGGTTGCTGGAAGCCTTGCAACTGCTGCAACTCGACCCCTTAATTGGCAATATTTCCGCCGAATTGCAAGCCGGAAGCCGCCCGGAAAACAGCCGCTTAGAAGTGCGGGTAAAAGAAGCAGACAGCTTTAACGCTGAAGTGTTCGCAGACAACAACCGATCGCCCAGCGTCGGCAGTTTTCGGCGCGGTGTTCGCATCAATCAAGCAAATTTGCTCGGTTTGGGCGACGGATTAGAGGTATCTTATGCTAACACCGACGGCAGCAATGAATTCAACGGCAGCTACACAGTCCCCGTCAACGCGCGCAACGGCACAATTCGGTTCGCTGCGAGTGCTGCTAGCACCAATATCATCGAGGAACCGTTTGATGCTGCACAAATCGAGGGGAAATCGCGGACTTACGAGCTAACTTACCGCCAACCGATTGTCGAAAAGCCCGATCGCACTTTGGCTTTGGGACTGAGTTTTTCGCGGCAAGAAAGCGATACATTCCTGTCAGGGGAACGATTTGCGCTTTCGGCGGGAGCAAATGAGCGTGGCGAAACCCGGGTTTCGGCTGTGCGGTTTTTTCAAGAATACGTGCAGCGGAGTTCCAGCCAAGTGTTCGCGGCGCGATCGCAGTTTTCCCTCGGCACTAATCTGTTCGGCGCTACTGCGAACGATAGCGGGCCCGACAGCCGCTTTCTGGCGTGGCGCGGACAAGCCCAGTACGTGCGGCTGCTAGCCCCAGAAACCTTGCTGATAGTGCGTTCTGACATTCAATTAGCCGATCGCCCCCTGCTTTCCCTCGAACAAATCGGGCTCGGCGGCGTTCAAAGCGTGCGCGGATACCGCCAAGATTTGCTGTTAACTGATAGCGGTGCGATCGCATCTGCTGAAGTGCGAATTCCGGTTTGGCGTGTCCCAGAAGTCGAAGGATTGTTGCAAGTCGCTCCGTTTATCGATTTTGGGGTAGGGTGGAACCATTCAGGAGAAAAGCCGAATCCTGACTCGGATAAACTGCTGGGTGCGGGTTTGGGCCTAGTTTGGCAGATGGGCGATCGGTTGAATGTGCGTTTAGACTATGGTATTCCTTTGATAAATGCTCGATCGGGCGATCGAACTTTGCAGGAAAAAGGCCTATACTTTAGAATCAATTATTTTGCTTTCTAGCTAATTCTGCCTGGGTTTCAACCCCCGTCTCCTAGCGAAATTCCACCGCTAGGATCACTAAATATAGTTTAGCTAATTCCCTGCTCTACTTAAATCTAATATCTAATATCTAAAATCTAAAATCTAAAATCTAGTTAACACAAGAGGGCTTGTCTTATGGTTCAGACAAAAACTAAACTGACATTTGCAGAGTTTCTCGAAAAGTACCCAGACGGATCTGGCATCTACGAACTTGTAAATGGAGAGATTGTCAAAGTGGAAGCAACCAGAGCTCATAAAAATGTGGCACGATTTCTTGTTAAGTCTTTCGACAGAGAAAGCGAGCGTTTGGGGCTTGACTATATTGTTGACAAAGATATAGTTTTGAGAACTGTAACAGCTTCAGGACAAGAGCAAGGCAGAAATCCTGATGTCGGCGTGGTTAAGGCATTAGTATGGAACAGTAATGTACGTGGCTACGGAGCCCTTACCGAACCTATCCAATTAGCAGTAGAAGTTACCTCAACTAACTGGGAAGACGACTATGTTGATAAGCTAGATGAGTATCAACGCCTCGGCATTTATGAGTATTGGATTGTGGACTATTTAGCGATCGCTTCTAGGGCTTATCTAGGAAATCCCAAAATTCCCACAGTTTTCGTTTACTATTTGGAAAATGGCAGTTATTTAGTTCAAAGTTTTACGGGTAAGGAGCGCATTATCTCTAAAACTTTTCCCGAACTAGAAATCACAGTGGAGCAACTTGTACTCAGCAGCCAAATTCAAAACATTTAAAGAAACGAGATGAGCTTACACCGAAAATTTTTATCTTTAAAAGAGTTTTTTTATGCCTCGCTATTACTGCCTACAGTTGGCTTTACTGTTGCTATTTCCCACTTCTGCGATCGCCCAAATCATTCCTGATAATACCCTGGGCCCGGAAAGTTCCCGGACAGTTCCCGATACTATCAATAACTTACCCTCAGATAGAATCACGGGCGGCGCAACTCGCGGCGTTAACCTCTTTCACAGCTTGCGCGAATTTAACATCCGTGAAGGGCGGGGAGCTTATTTTGAAAATCCCAGCGGAATTACCAACATCTTCACCCGCGTTACAGGCCCAAACCCTTCAAATATTTTAGGAACTCTGGGAGTTTTAGGCAACGGTAACTTATTTTTAATTAATCCGAAAGGAATTATATTCGGGCCGAATGCGCGGTTAGATTTGCGCGGCTCCTTTATCGGTTCAAGTGCTGACAGTATTGTGTTTAATAACGGCTTTGAATTCAGCAGCACCAACCCGCAAACATCCCCGCTGTTAACCGTTAATATTCCGGTTGGTTTAAGATTTCGGGAAAATCGGGGTGCAATTGTCAATCAATCGACGGCTTTAGGAAAGGTAAACCTCCCAGCCTCTGCTGTGCCAATCCCAATTAGCGATCGAGTTGGCTTAGCAGTAGACCCTGGTCAAACTTTAGCACTGATTGGTGGCGACATCCAACTCCAAGGCGGCAATTTAACCGCCAGCAGCGGACAAATTTTACTGGGTAGCGCAGCCAGTCCCGGTTTAGTTAATTTCGCACTGACACCGGGGGAAAAAGGAAATTTAACTTTAAATTATGACAATATTCCGAACTTTGGCAATATTCAAATAGCCGATGGAACAGTCATCAACACCAGCGGAATCGGTGGCGGTCGAGTAGAGTTAAAAGGTGGAAATGTCACCGTCAGCGGGGCGCGAATTTATGCGCTGACACTGGGAAATATTGATGGTAGAGGTATCGATATCAGCGCTCAAAAGTTGCGAGTGGAAAACGGAACGCAATTTTCTACCCTGACTCTAGGAGATGGTGCAGGAGGTAATATTAACTTGCGTGCTGCTGATTCAGTAGAAATGAGCGGGCTGGGAGTGGAGGGCTATCAACAGGTTGCAATTAAATATTTGGTATCGGGAACTACAGACCCCTTTGACCCGCTAATGATGCTGTTTAATGCTAGTGCTGGTGCTGGTTCGGGGGGCGATATTACGATCGACACCGGCCGCCTGCTTTTCAACAATGGGGTAGTAGGTAGCGGCATCACCTTTGGCGGTGGAAATGGCGGAGATTTAATCATTCGCGCCAATACTTTTGAGATGGTGGGTTCTGGAATCAACAACGGGACAGCTAAAGAAAGTACCGGTACGGGAGGAAGCATTAGTGTTGATGTCGCGAAATTAATTATGCGCGATGGTTCTATTCTCGGTACGACGAGTTACAGCAGCGGCCCATCGGGGAATATCAACATTAAAGCTGCTGAATCAGTAGAATTGTCTAACACCGGTCCGACAACAGTTGTGTCAACCGGAATTAGCACCCTGAGTATCGGCTCAAACGGAAGGGCGGGGAATATTAACGTCGATACCAAGCGGTTGAGTCTCTCTGGGGGTTCTGCGTTTACAGTAGGATCGGGTGTGTTAATTGGCAGGTTTTTGTTTTCTCAGGAGGGCGGGCCTGCTGGAAATTTAACAGTTACGGCTACTGAATCAGTAGAAATTTCAGGTATTTCTCAACTTTTGACCAGTGGAATTCAGAGTGCTAGTGCGCTGAGTTCTGGAACTTTGAGCTCTAGTCCGGGCGGGGATATTCGCATTGATACGCCAAGCCTAACCGTGCGGGATGGGGGGCTAGTTTCTACGAGTTCTGTGGGGGTGGGAGATGTGGGGAATATTACTGTTAATGCCGATCGCATTGAGGTCAGCGGCAGCGGAAATAACGGTCTGTTTATCAGTACAATTGATGCTTCGGTGGGCAAAATATTTGGTACTAATCCCGATGCTACGGCCAATGCCGGTTCGTTGAATCTGAATGCCGATCGACTAATTGTCAGAAATGGAGCTACAGTGACAGTGCAGGCTACGGGAACCGGACGCGCTGGTAATATCAATGTTGTCGCAAATTCGATCGCTCTTGACAACAAAGCGAGGATTGACGGTACGACTGTATCCGGTACAGGGGCAAATATTAACCTGCAAGCGCGAGACATCCAATTGCGCCGCAACAGCCAAATTACCACCGATGCAGGCAGTTCTGACGGCGGCAATATCAACATCAACAGCGACATTCTTGTCGCCCTCCCCCAAGAAAACAGCGACATTACAGCCAACGCCCGCACAGCAGGCGGCGGCCGCGTCAATATCAATGTCCCCAATGTCTTCGGCTTGACAGCAGCGAGTCGCGAACAAGTCAGAAACAGGTTGGGGCTCAGTGACAGCGAATTTGCAGCGTTGCAAGTAAGTCCTACATCTCTGCTTCCAAGCAGCGACATCGCGGCGATTTCCCAAAGTGGCGGCCCGGCTTTGCAAGGGGCGGTAACATTTAGTTCTGTTGGAGTGAATCCCGCTCAAGGTTTAGTGGAACTGCCGCAAAATGTGGTGAATCCGGCTGCGTTAATTGCTGCAAATCCCTGCATCAGAGGGGCTGAGAACGAGTTTACTGTAACTGGACGGGGGGGATTGCCACCGAGTCCTCACGATGCCCTCACCAGTAATTCTAGCCAGTTTAATTGGGTGGAACCAGCGGTAGGTGGAAGTCAGCAAATAGAAGGTCAAAGAGCATCCATAGAAGTTCGGTCAACAGAAATTATGCCCGCTCAAAGTTGGGTAATGGACGATCGAGGACAAGTAACGCTGTTAGCCTATAATTCTGGTGGTGGTGCATCTCTTCGCAGTCCGAAATCGACGAGTGTTTGCGTACCTCAATAGGTACTCTTGAGGTTTTAGCTAACCCCTCGCTATTGTCCTAATACTGAATTAACAAGACTTAAAAGATGCAGCGCCACTCTTCCGCCTTATTTTTTGCATTTTTCCTGCTGTTTCCTGTCCGTGCGATCGCCCAAATCATCCCCGATAATAGCTTGGGTGCAGAAAGTTCGCGCACAGTTGCCGATACGATTAATAACTTACCATCGGACAGAATAGAAGGCGGTGCAACTCGGGGAATAAATTTATTTCACAGCTTACGAGAATTTAACGTGGGTGAAGGCAGAGGAGCCTATTTTGCAAATCCTAACGCGATTGCCAATATTTTTACCCGCGTTACTGGGGGCAATCCTTCTAATATTTTAGGTGTGTTGGGAGTCCAAGGAAATGCCAACTTATTTTTACTTAATTCCAAAGGAATTGTCTTTGGTTCTAATGCGAAGTTAGATTTGCGTGGTTCCTTTTTAGCAAGTTCTGCTGATAGCGTAGTTTTCAATAATGGCTATCAATTTAGCAGCAGCAATTCGCAATCAGTACCGCTGTTAAATGTCAATATACCTATCGGTTTAAACTTTCGAGAAAATTCAGGTAAAATCATTAACAATTCAGCAGCACCAGCCTTGAATTTACCACAATTACCTCCGGCAATCCCGCCGATTTTCAATAACATGGGCTTAGCAGTTGGGCCCGGACAAACTCTCGCCCTAGTGGGCGGAGATATTGAATTAAATCAGGGAACACTCACTGCATCTACCGGACAAATTTTGCTGGGTAGCGTCGCTAGTCCGGGGATGGTTGGATTGGGGGCAACGCCCTTTGGATTAAGTTTAAACTATGACAATATTTCTAACTTTGGTAATATTGAAATAACCAACGGCTCACTGATAAATACCAGTGGAATCGGTGGTGGCAAAGTCGATATTCGAGGTGGAAATGTCAACCTCAATAATGGGCGAATTTATGCCCTGACTTTGGGAAATATTGATGGCATGGCGATCGATATTAACGCTCAAAATTTTCGCGCTCAAGGTGGAACGCAAATCTCCACGCTGACAGCAGGAAGTGGTGCAGGAGGCGCTATCAACATCCGCGCTACCGACTCAGTAGAAACGCTCGGAATTGGATTAGATAACTATAGAGTGTTTGGTGGTCAGTATACGGTATCTGGCTCTTTCGACCCTTTTGACCCACAACTTGTGCTGATAACTGGCACTAATAGCATGGGAGCCGCCGGAAACATCACCATTGATACGGGAAAACTGTTGATAAACAATGGAAGCGCATTGACTACCACCACGTTAGGTGCTGGCAACGCCGGAAATATTACCATCCGTGCCGGGGTTTTAGATATGGTCGCTTCTGCAATCCACAGTGGCCCACTTTTGGGGAGTACGGGTACGGGAGGAAATATCACCTTTGAGGGAGAACGTTTAACCGTAAGCGATGGTGCTGCTGTGATCAGCCTCACCCGCGGTGAAGGAGGAGCGGGGAATATCAACATTAAAGCGAATGAATCAGTAGAAGTGCTGCGGACTCCCACTGGAAGTCCCGTAGCAAGTTTAATTGGGTCAACTGCGAGCGGTGTGAATGGGCAAGCCGGGGACATTAATATCGACACGAAGCGGTTGAGGATCTCTGAAGGAGGCGGAATTAGTTTATCTAGCGGAGCAGTTGTGGGCAACCAACCGTTGAATACAACTGGGGGGCCAGGAGGTAATTTGACAGTTAGGGCCACTGAGTCAGTAACAGTAGAGGGTTTTTCTGGAGTTTTGGCAAACGGGAGCCGGAATCCCAGTTTCATCTGCGCTGATGCCAATACTGCTAATCGGGGAGGGAGTATTAACATTTCTACACCTGTACTGACTCTCCGGGGTGGAGGAGTGATTAGCACTGCATCTTTAGGTCAAGGAGATGCCGGAAGCATCACAATTGATGCGGGTCGTGTAGAAGTTATTGGGAATGGGGGTCAAGGTGAATTTAACAGTCAAATTCAGACTTCCGTTGGGATTGCATCTGAGCTTATCGATCCTAATGCTACGGCTAACGGAGGTTCGTTGAATCTAAATGTCGGGGAATTGATTCTTCGCAATGAAGGAACACTCAATCTGCAAGCTTTGGGATCGGGACGGGCTGGTAACATTAACGTCAAAGCAGATTCAATTTCCCTTGACAACCAAAGCAGCATTGACGGTAGAACGGCATCCGGCCCCGGAGGAAATATTAACCTTGAAGCACGGGATGTCCAGTTGCGCCGAGGAAGCAGAATTACAACTGATGCAAGTATTTCTGATGGTGGCAATATCAACATTAAAAGCGATATTCTGGTTGCTATCCCTAATGAAAATAGCGATATTACTGCTAATGCGATCTCGGCCCAAGGTGGTCGCGTTAATATAAATGTCCCCAATGTTTTCGGGTTTACATCAGTGACTCGCGAACAGGTTCGAGCGAGTTTGGGATTAACAGATGCTCAATTTGGTGCGTTGCAAGTAAGTCCGACTTCTCTAATTCCTACCAGCGATATTGCGGCTATTTCCCAAAGTAGCGGCCCGGATTTGCAAGGTACTGTAACATTTAGTGCTTCTGGGGTGAATCCGGCTCAAGGTTTAGTGGAACTGCCACAAAATGTTGTCAATCCGGCTGCGTTAATTGCGACAAATCCCTGCATCCAGGGGGCCGAGAGCGAGTTTACGGCTACTGGGAAAGGAGGAGTGCCACCAAGTCCTAATGATGTTCTCAGCAGCAATTCTACCCAGTTTAATTGGGTGGAACCAGCCGTAGGTGAAAGCCAGCAAGTAAAAGGTCAAAGAGCATCCATAGAAGAAATTCGGCCAACAGAAATTATTCCCGCTCAAGGTTGGGTAATGGACGATCGAGGACAAGTAAGGCTGGTAGCGTATAATCCTGGTGGTGGTGCATCTATTCGCAGTCCGAAACCGACGGGTGTTTGCGTACCTCGATAGGTACTCTTGAGGTTTTAGCTACCCGATCGCTATTTTTCTAAAATTAAATTAACAAAACTTCAAAGATGCGCTGCCAATCTTCCGCCCTCTTTTTTGCATTTTTACTGCTGTTTCCTGTCCCTGCGATCGCCCAAATCATCCCCGATAATAGCTTGGGTGCAGAAAGTTCGCGCACAGTTCCCGACACGATTAATAACTTACCATCGGACAGAATAGAAGGCGGTGCAACTCGTGGCGTTAACCTCTTTCACAGCTTGCGCGAATTTAACATCCGTGAAGGGCGGGGAGCCTATTTTGCCAATCCCAGCGGAATTGCCAACATCTTCACCCGCGTTACTGGTGGCAACCCTTCTAATATTTTAGGAACTCTGGGAGTTTTGGGGAACGGCAACTTATTTTTAATAAACCCAAAAGGGATTGTCTTTGGGTCTAATGCGAGGTTAGATTTGCGTGGTTCCTTTTTAGCAAGTTCTGCTGATAGCGTAGTTTTCAATAATGGCTATCAATTCAGCAGCAGCAATCCGCAATCAGTACCGCTGTTAAATGTCAATATACCGATCGGTTTAAACTTTCGAGAAAATCCGGGAAAAATCATTAACTCTTCAGCAGCACCCGCCTTGAATTTACCAGAATTACCCGCTGGAATCCCGCCGATTTTCAATAATACCGGTTTAGGAGTTCAGCCCGGACAAACTCTTGCCCTAGTGGGGGGAGATATTGAATTAAATCAGGGAAGTGTCACTGCCTCAACCGGACAAATTTTGCTGGGTAGCGTCGCTAGTCCGGGCATGGTTGGATTGGGGACAACGCCATTGGGATTAAGTTTAAACTATGACAAGATTTCCAACTTTGGTAATATTGAAATGACCAACGGCTCACTAATCAACAGCAGTGGAATAGGTGGCGGCAAAGTCGAGATTCGAGGTGGAAATGTCAACCTCAATAATGGGCGAATTTATGCACTGACTTTGGGAAATATCGATGGTAGGGGTATCGATATTAACGCTCAACAGTTTCGGGCCCAAGGTGGAACAAAAATCTCCACACTCACAGCAGGAAGTGGTGCGGGGGGCGCTATCAACATCAGCGCTACCGAGTCAGTAGAAATGAAGGGGATTGGATTGGCTCTCTATACAGTTTTTGCAGGTAAGTATTTACTATCTGGAACTGTCGCCCCTTTTGACCCACAAATTGTTCTGATCTCTGGCACTACTGGCCTGGGAAATGCCGGAAACATCTCGATCGACACGGGACGATTGCTGATGGACAATGGAACAGCATTGACTAGCGCCACGTTTGCTACTGGCAACGCCGGAAATATTACCCTCCGTATCAGAGACTTCGATCTGGTAGGTTCGGTAATTAACAGCGGCACATTTGCGGGGAGTAGGGGCAGGGGAGGAAATATCAGCTTTGAGGGAGAACGTTTAACGGTGAGTGATGGTGCAGCTCTGATCAGCATTACCCGCGATCGAGGAGCATCGGGGAATATCAACATTAAAGCGAATGAATCAGTAGAAGTGCTGCGGACTCCAGCTCGAAGTCCCGTAGCCACCTTAATAGGCTCAACTGCGGGCGGTGTGAATGGGCAAGCTGGGGACATTAATATCGACACGAAGCGGTTGAGGATCTCTGACGGAGGCGGAATTAGTTTATCTAGCGGATCGGTTGTGGGCAACCAACCGTTCAATACAACTGGGGGGGCAGGAGGTAATTTTACACTTACGGCTACTGAGTCAGTAACAATAGAGGGTATTTCTGGTGTTTTGGCGAACGGGAGTCGCAGTCCCAGTTTCATCTCCGCTGATGCCAACGCTGCTAATCGGGGAGGAAATATGAACATTTCTACACCTGTCCTGACTCTCCGGGATGGGGGAGTTATTTCTACTGCATCTTTAGGCAAAGGAGAAGCAGGAAGCATCACGATCGATGCGGGGCGTGTAGAGGTGATTGGTAATGGAGGTCAAGGTGAATTTAACAGTCAAATTCAGACTTCCGTTGGGATTTCCTCTCGCGTTAGAAATCCCAATGCTACGGCTAACGGAGGTTCGTTGAATCTGAATGTCGGGCAATTGATTCTTCGCAACGGGGGAACACTCAATCTGCAAGCATTGGGTTCGGCACGGGCTGGTAACATTAACGTGAAAGCAGATTCAATTTCCCTTGACAGTCAAAGCAGCATTGACGGTAGAACAGAATCCGGGGCCGGAGCGAATATTAACCTCGAAGCACGGGATGTCCAGTTGCGTCGAGGGAGCAGAATTACAACTGATGCAAGTATGTCTGCGGGTGGCAATATCAACATTAAAAGCGATATTCTGGTTGCTATCCCTAATGAAAATAGCGATATTACTGCTAATGCGATCTCGGCTCAAGGTGGTCGCGTTAATATTAATGTCCCCAATGTTTTCGGGTTTACATCAGTCACTCGTGAACAGGTTCGAGCGAGTTTGGGATTAACAGATGCTCAATTTGGTGCGTTGCAAGTAAGTCCGACTTCTCTAATTCCTACCAGCGATATTGCGGCTATTTCCCAAAGTAGCGGCCCGGCTTTGCAAGGTAGTGTGACATTTAGTTCTTCTGGGGTGAATCCTGCTCAAGGTTTAGTGGAACTGCCGCAAAATGTTGTCGATCCGACTGCGTTAATTGCTGCAAATCCCTGCACGCAAGAGGCCGAGAGCGCATTTACCGTCACTGGGAAAGGAGGAGTGCCTCCAAGTCCTAATGATGCCCTCAGCAGCCCTCTACCGCCGTTGCCTTGGGTAGAAGAGGCAGGAAGTTCGGTAACGAGCAATGTAGAGGATTTAAGCGATGTAACCGATCGAGGGAAGAAGGAAGAAGGGCAAATCCCCGATCGGGAAGTTGTTCCGGCGCAAGGTTGGGTGGTGAATGCGAAAGGAGAAGTTACGCTTGTTGGATATAATCCGGGTAATGCTGCTGCCTCTCGCAATCCTCGGCAGAATTCTGGTTGTGTGCCGCGTTGAAATTATGTTTTTTTTAACCGCAGATGTAGGGGGGTTAACGCGGATTAACGCAGATAAAGAATAGGATGTATTTGGCTTAGTTAGTATGTGTGTCTGCGGCTGTAATTTTATTTTTAAAATATGAATTTTACCCGATCGCTCCGGCAAGTAATTCTGTTATTTGTGATTTCCTGTCTGCTAGCAGTTGCGATTCCTCCCGGAGTTGCTCAGATTAATCCACCACAAGCGGTGCAGCTTGTCCGACAAGCTCGAACTCTGTACCAAGAGGAACGCTTTTCGGAAGCTGTACCGTTGTTGCAGCAAGCGGCGGCGGCGTTTGAGGCAAAAGGCGAAAATCTCGATCGCGCCACAGCTTTGAGTAATTTAGCTGCAACCTACGGGCAGTTGGCGCTTTGGGAAGAAGCAGAAAAAGCTGTAAATTCGAGTTTGTCGGCTGTGCGAACACAGGCAAAAACTCCCGAACAGCAGCGGATTTTGGCTGAAACTCTCAACATTCAAGGACAGTTGCAACTTGAACGGGGGCAGACTCAAGATGCGATCGATACTTGGACGCAAGCTGCTAAAATTTTCGAGCAAATTGATAGAAAAAACCTACTTTTTCAAGTTCAAATTAATCAAAGTCGGGCTTGGGAAATTCTCGGACTTTACCCCAGGGCTTGCAAAATGCTGTTAGCTTCTTTCAAGCTGGAAAACCAAACTTGCGAAGTTTCGGCAGCGGGTTTTGAAACTTTGAAAAATCAGCCAGTTTCCCTCGAACAAGTGCGGGCAATTCATGCTTTAGGGCGGGTACTGCGGGTTTTGGGACAACTGGAACGATCGCAGGATGTGCTGTCGGTTGGACTCGAAGCAGCCCAAAAATTAGGTGCCCGGCCAGAGGAGGCTGCAATTTATCTCAATCTGGGCAATACGGTACGGGCTAAAAGCAATAAACCGGGTTTGACACCCAAACAGCGGGCTGATTTGGAACGGTTGGCCCTAGAGTATTATGCTCGATCGACGGGGGCGATGCCAGAGCGATCGCTTTTACAAATTCAGGCGAAGTTAAACCAATTGAGTCTTTTAGTCGATCGCAAAGATTGGTCTGAAGCAGAGGCTTTGTGGCGTTCTCTCGAACCTCAAACCGCTCAATTTGGGTCGAACCGCGCCGGACTTTACGCTTACATTAATCTAGCTCAAAGCTTGATGAAATTAGCTCAGTCGCCTGCGAAAACTTTGAGTTTAAGCGATATTGACCAAATGCTCGATCGCTCTGTCGAACCAGCAAACAGTTTGGGCGATAAACGAATACAAGCTTATATTCTGGCAGCGAAAGGCAAACTATCGGAAATCCAACAGCAGTATCAGAAAGCGGAAAATTTCACAATTCAGGCTTTGAGTTTAGCGCCGGCGTTTCAATCTCCCGATATTGCTTACCAATTGTTTTGGCAACTTGGACGGATTCGGAAAGCTCAGGGAAATACAGAAGGGGCGATCGTTCAATATACTCAAGCTGTGAATCTACTGTCTTCTCTGCGGGGCGATTTGGTAACAGTCAATCCCGAAGTGCAATTTTCGTTTCGGGAAAGTGCCGAACCGGTTTATCGGGAATTAGTCGGGCTGCTTTTGCAAGAGGAATCTCCCAGTCAAGCTAAATTGAAACTAGCGCGCCAAACGGTGGAATCTTTGCAGTTGGCGGAATTGGACAACTTTTTTCGGGATGCTTGCGCTGATGCTAAACCAAAGTCGATCGAGGAAATTGATCCGACAGCGGCGGTGATTTATCCGATTATTTTGAGCGATCGTTTGGAGGTAATTTTGTCAATTCCCGGCAAACCTCTGCGCCGCTACGCTACTAAGAAGTCTCAAGCCGAGTTGGAAACTGCCTTCAGACAAGCCAAAAATACCATCAGGCCTGCTTCTTTCCCCCGCAACAGGAGGCAACCGGTTGAACAGGTTTATGACTGGTTAATCCGTCCCGCAGAGGCGGATTTGACCGCCGCCGGGATTAAAACCCTGGTATTTGTGCTCGACGGTTACTTGCGGAATCTGCCGATGGCGGTGCTCCACGACGGTGAAAAGTTTTTGGTAGAAAAATACAGTATTGCTTTGGCGCCGGGATTGCAATTGCTGGCACCGAAACCGCTGAACAAAGTCAAGTTAAGAGTGCTTACCGCTGCCCTCTCCGAAGCGCGTCAAGGCTTCTCGGCTTTGCCGGGGGTGAAGGAGGAAATTCAACAAATTGCTGCCGAGATGCCGGCGAGTTCGCTGCTGAATCAAGATTTTGTCAGCGGGCGGTTGCACGATCGAATTAAAGCTTTGTCTTACCCGATCGTCCATTTGGCAACTCACGGTCAGTTTAGCTCGAATGCAGCGGATACTTTTATTGTGACTTGGGATCAGAAAGTGAATGTTAAGGAGTTCGATCGACTGCTGCGAGCCCGCACTGGTGAGAAACAACAGGCGATCGAACTTTTGGTTTTGAGCGCTTGCGAAACAGCTTCGGGCGATAACCGCGCGGCTTTGGGTTTGGCCGGGGCCGCAATTCGATCGGGTGCCCGCAGCACCGCCGCCACCCTTTGGCAAGTCAACGACGAATCGACAGCTATCTTTATGACTGAGTTTTACCGGCAGCTTGCTTCTTCTAAAACCAGCAAAGCTGAAGCCCTCCGCAACGCTCAATTAACTCTGTTGAAAAACCCACAGTATCAAAATCCCTATTTCTGGGCGCCTTTCGTGCTAGTGGGGAATTGGCAATAAGGCAGGCGATTTGGGATTTGAGATGGTGGATTTTAGATTGGGAAAGACTGATGCTCTATTCGTGTTGGTTTTTTGTTAAAGATTGTAAACTGTTAACGAGTGCTTTCTGCATCTAATATTTTTTCGAGGAGTCCCATGAAGCAACTTTTGATTGCTGAGCGCTTTTGCCTAATTGCCCACGTCTTGTCAATGGCTTTTGGATTGGCAGGGTTGCTGCTGATTTTACCCCGTCCCGAATTGGTGATGAGTTTGCCACCAGCAGGGCAAACGCTATTCCAGTGGGGGATGGCTGGGGGTGGAGTAGTTTATATCATCTTTGGTGCTGCAGCGGTTGCTCTCTATGCCTTGCGGACGTTGGGTTGGGGTGCAACTCTGGCCTTTTTAGTACCTTCTGTGTTTTTGTCCTTGAGTAGCGAGTTGTTGGGAACGAGTACGGGTTTTCCCTTCGGCCACTACCATTATTTGAGCGGTTTGGGCTACAAAATTGCAGGGCTGGTTCCGTTTACAATTCCTCTGTCGTGGTTTTATCTGGGACTGGTTTCATACATAATTGCTCGCGCTGGAGTAGCTGGCGGTAAAGGTGAACTCAACTGGGTGCGCCAAATAGGGGCGATCGCCCTTGGTGCTTTGCTGCTAACAGCTTGGGATTTTGTACTAGATCCGGCGATGAGTCAAACTTCTGTGCCTTTTTGGGAGTTTGAGGAACTTGGGGCTTTCTTTGGGATGCCTTACCGCAATTTGGCTGGCTGGATGGGTACGGGGGCGCTATTTATGTCTGTAGCAGCTTTCTTGTGGAGAAAAACACCGATTAAATTAGAGCGATCGGAATTGGGTTTGCCCTTAATTGTTTATTTGGTAAACTTTGCTTTCGGAGCAATTATCACTGTAACTTCCTTGGATTCTCGGTTCTGGTTCCCGACATCGTTAGCGGTGCTTCTGGGTGTAGTTCCGGCGATCGCGTTAAGCTGGATCGCTAAACCCGCAACAGGTGACGTAACAGAAACAATGCCGTCTTTGGAGACATCTGTTCTCACGGCTGAAATTCCACCTCAGCCGGTGGGCGTTTTGCGTAAGTGAGTTGCTAGTGAGCAACCCCGGCTGATTTAGCAAAAATTTACAAGAAATTTTGAGCTAGTTTAAAAACCCGGTTTCTACAAGAAACCGGGTTTTTCAGTGGCGATTTTTTCATTCCCAATTCCTGTAATATGTTTGAGGTCAAAATTTTATTAAATTTTTTGAATTGATATCAGTTATCAAAAAAATCAACTGTAAATAAGCTCCCAACCCATATCCTAATAAGGTTCAGTGAAGCTCGATCCCCCCTAGCCCCCCTTAAAAAGGGGGGGACAAGAAGTTGCTCAAAGTCCCCCTTCTTAAGGGGGATGCGAGGGGGATCTCCGGGGAATTAACAGTGTTAACTGAACCGTATTGACCCATATCCAGTCAGTCATTCCCAATTCTTCAATTCTTCAATAGTATGGTTTTGCCGATCGCCCCTCACCTCTTCTCCCAATCGCTGACAAGTATCATCCCTGTCGCACTCTTGCTACTGCAATTGCCCGCCGCCGCAATTCTGATGTCGCGTCTGATTAAAGGCCCATCGCGCATCCCGCCCCTGGAACCGGATTCGCCGACGCTGGATTTGTTAGGTTCTTGTACTGCGGTAGTACCGACTTTGAACGAAGCCGATCGAATTGCGCCTTGTTTGGAAGGATTAACCAGCCAAAGTTACGAACTCCGAGAAGCGATCGTGGTTGACAGCTATTCGGTAGACGGAACCGGAGATTTAGTGAAAGCAGCAGCACAAAAAGACCCCCGGTTTCGCTTGATTAACGACGATCCGCTGCCAGCGGGTTGGGTAGGGCGTCCCTGGGCGCTGAATGCGGGTTTTTTGGCAAGTTCCGAGAAGTGCGAGTGGATTTTGGGGATAGATGCCGATACTGTGCCGCATCCGGGTTTGATTGCGAGTTTGCTGAAGACGGCGGTGGCTGGAAATTACGATTTGATTTCGCTGTCGCCGCAGTTTATCCTCAAGTATCCGGGGGAGTTGTGGCTGCAACCTGCTTTGTTAATGACTTTGGTTTATCGGTTCGGGCCGACGGGTACTGGCGGGGATGTCCCGGAACGGGTGATGGCGAACGGTCAGTGTTTTCTCTGCAAGCGCGAGGTTTTGGTGGCATTGGGGGGCTATGAGGTCGCGAGGGGTTCGTTTTGCGATGATGTGACTTTGGCTCGCTATGCGGCTGCTGAGGGCTTTAAGGTGGGCTTTTTGGATGGGGCTAAGGTGTTGAAGGTGCGGATGTATGAGGGGGCGATCGAGACTTGGAATGAATGGGGTCGATCGCTCGATTTGAAAGATGCTGCTTCGGGCGGTCAAATTTGGGGCGATTTGTGGCTGTTGCTGGCCGTTCAAGGTTTGCCGGTGCCGATTGTGTTGTGCTATTTGCTGTTTGGTTCGCTGCCGCCTGTTGCTGTATTTCCGCACTTTTGGCTGTTGGGATTGAATGTATTTTTGGTTGCTGTGCGATCGGCTTTGTGTTTTGCGATCGCACCTTCTTACGATACAACTGGGGCATCGGGTAAATGGCTGTTTTGGCTGTCACCTTTGGCCGATCCGCTGGCGTTTTTGCGTATTCTAATTTCTGCTTTAAATCAGCCTACTCAGTGGCGCGGCAGGAAGTATGAATAATCGTTAATACTGACTTCCCGGACTTTTTTAATAAGTCGCGTATCCGAGAGCGCCAGCGAGAGCCTTTGATGTTTCTTTTGTGGGATGGGCAGGGTTCCCATCCGCGATACAGTCTTGAATTTTACTCAACTATCGCCCCATCTAAGCTTGTTTTTCTTAAGTCTGTTCTCGCTAAATTTGCACCTCTTAAGTCAGCACCTGTTAAGCAAACATTGCTTAAATCTGCATAACTCAAATCAGCACCTCTGAGATTAGCATCAGATAAATTTGCTCCTGATAAATTCGCCCTCACAAGTTGCGATTTACTCAAGTTACTGCCACTCAAGTTTGCAGATTGCATCTGTGCTGCCATTAAGTTGGCTTTGCTTAAATTAGTGCCGCTGAGGTTAGCCAAATTCAATTTAGCATAACTCAAATCAATGTTTTCCAAGCAAACTTCGCTCAATTGCGCGCATCGCAAGTTAGCATTAATAAAAAACCTCTCTCCAATCGCATAACGGCGCAGCAATTCGTCAACTTCCAGCCGAATTAAAACGGGTTCGCAAGTATTTTGGTAGCACCACGATGTCTCCAGCAAACTAGCGGCTGCTTCAATTGCTACCTTGTCGGATTTAGGGAGCACCAAACTATTGCACCCATCCCACTCACCGTTGAGCATGAATGCCATATCAGAAGCTGCTGCAATTGAGTCGCATAGCAAAACGGTTTCGGGTTTGGGTTGCAGCCAGTTCATTAAACCGATCGAGCTCTTGTTTTTCACTGTTGATTCAGGATTTGTGCGTCTTTCTTAATTATAGGAAAAAATTTTGAAAACAGTATGCACAAATTCGCTGCGGCTTCAGAGAATGAATTAATTGTGTTTGGTGCAGCCAGACCAGGATACCGCGATGCAGAAATTGCTCGCTGGATTGAATTTATGCAGGGGCATAATATCAAGCAAGTTTGCTGCTTGCTTGCTCAGACCCAGCTTATCCGCTACACTGATTTACTGGGAACATATCGGAAAATATTTGGGTGCGATCGAGTTTGCTGGGCGGCGATTGCAGACTTTGAATTGGTCGATCGCGATATTTTAATCGCTCAAATATTGCCGTTCTTGGAATCTGCAAATAGCAAAGGCGAACGGGTGGTAGTTCACTGTTCTGGGGGGATCGGACGTACAGGACAGGTTTTGGCTGCTTGGTTGGTCAGCGCGCGGGGATTGTCTAACAAACAGGCGATCGCAGCAGTAAAAAAAACTGGCAGAAATCCCTATGAAGCAGCAATCGTAGCTTGTTTGAAAGGTCGAAACCCCTGGCTAGTAGTTGAAGAACTTAATGCTCTCTTAGATGATTGTCGCCTTGCTGCAAGAAATGATATATAGCACTATAGCAACTATATATACAGCAATTTCCAGGTTTATGGAGTACGGTTGCAAGGGTTTGTCAACCATTTTGGTAAGTGCTTGGGATTAAGGTGTACTTTATTTGCCTGGAATCTGCTGTATGTGCCAATTGCGTAAGTCCTAAAAGATTTAAAAGACTCGGCTTCCTACGATCGAACTCAGGCATCGAATAAATGGGTGTTTTGGCTCTCACCGTTAGCCGATGCGCTGGCGTTTTTGCAAATATTAGAGAACAAATAACGCACTTACAGCAGCGCCAGATCCTTGAAGCAACGGCGCGTTAACTCGATTCTTGCAGGTGCGTCATTTGGGTTGCGGATGTCAATGTTTGTAGCAAAAAAGTAAACATTTTTATTCTTCTCTAAATAACCTACATACCAGCCAAGTTGAGGCTTTGTTTGTTCTCCAAAGCCTGCCCAGCCTGTTTTTGCCCTAATTGTGTAATCAGGAGTTTGTTCAACAATTATGATGTCTTTCACCAGAGACAGCGATCGCTCTGAGAAGGGTAGGTCGTTTTTGTAGAGACGGCGGAGAAATTGAATTTGCTCGTTGGGTGTGATTCGCAGTTCTCCTTCTAACCAGAATTTGTCAATATCGTCTTTGTTACCGATTTTTTGGTTGCCATAACCGACTTTAGCTACCCATTTTTGCATTTGCTCGTGTCCGACTCGGCGGGCGAGAACTTGGTAAAACCAAACGGCGGAAAGTTTCATGGCTTCTCTCATATTCAAGTCTCGATTCCAGGCGGGAATTTGCCTTTGAGTTCCATCCCAAGTTAGAACGGCAAGCTCATCTGAAATCACCCCTGTTTCTAAGGAAATCAGAGAGTTGAGAATCTTAAATGTAGATGCGGGTAAAAAAGCTGTGGCGTTACGCTGCGGGTTGTGTTGATAAAGCCGATCGCTATTCAAATCGTAAATTGCGATCGATCCTTCAACCCCTAGCTCTTGAAAGTGCCGTCCAAAATTCATTGTCTGAGCCAAACCTCCTCCGCGTTGTGGAGATTCTTGCACTGGAGGTGGCACGGTTAAGGCTGATTGCGGTGGCTGAACTAAAACAAAAATAATGCAGCCTAATACAATTAAAATAACAGCGATCGCACGAGATATTCGGTTCATAAACTTCGATAAGTTAGCAAAATCACAGGCAGTAAGGTCACAGGGGCGATCGACTTGTAAGGTGCGTCTGACTTACGCGGTGTAAAAAACAATTAAGGTTTGCCACTGACGCAACCTACTATATAGAGGTTGCAATTGCATAATTTCTCAACTAGAAAACTGCCATAATAGTTAAGGCGACCAAGCAGCTTAACTGAATTATTAAGCTGAAGAAGCGAAACTTCGGATCGAGGCCAGGAATGTGAATCGCTGAATGTACAAGCCGAAATAGAATGTACACAACAATCAGCAAATCTACTGCTGTTCCTGAAACACCCCTAACTGTTAGAAGAAAAACAACTCCCAAATACAAAGGCAGGTTTTCTATCAAGTTGGATTGTACTCGAAATAGTCGCCAAAGCAAGCTGTCGTCGTTTTGTGTGCCGAAATCTTTTACAGATCCGCCCGCAGATAGATGCCGAATCCTGACTGTTAGCAGCAGGATAACAACCGCGATCGTCCACAAAATGAAAATTGCTAAACCCCAGAGAGGGAAAGTCATATTTGTCTGTTCAATTTGCATCATCTTTCTACCTTGCGAAACTGCTGCTAACACTTTAGAAAAGTTATCGGTCAAGACTCTTGTTCTGGCGTTCTCATTTTTAGCTAAAACAGCTTGAGGATGCTTCTATTCTGGCTGTTTTACGAAATGGATAGATGGCCCACCAAGCTCAAAGCAGCATCTAACCGACAAGCTGACGCTAACTAGAGTGCGATCGCATCTCCTGAGCATTGGTGACAAGTTAAGGCTCAAAGCCCGTTGTCAAGGGAATTTTCGGTGGTGGCTCAAAGAACAAGGGCTCCCCA
>NZ_JAUBPS010000141.1:0-4505 GCF_036700865.1 Microcoleus sp. S13C4 | reverse complement strand
CGCTGGCATTTATAATTATGAACTTTCTTTAAAGACTAAATTAGAGATCGCCTGAGACTTTCGCAAGAGGTCTAGTAATGATGCAACAGAATCATCACTGGCAAATTCGGGGACAATACGCGCCTGATACCATCGAATACCATTTTGAGTCGGAAACTTAAATTCAATCGTCTGTTCCTGCCCGGTTCCAAAGGCTTGCCGAAAACTATCATGCCAAACACGATAGAGGTCTTCTGGCATTCCTAGCTCAACATTGGTCTTGCCAACAAATTGCTCTGATGGAATACCTGTTGCCAGTTCTACAGAAGGGCTGACATAAATATGGCGAAATTCTGCATCAACTCGGCTAATAATGTCTGGGGCATTTTCCGCCACCATTTTGAACTGTTGCTCTCGCTGCCGCAGTTCTGATTCCAAGCGTTTGCGATCGCTCACATCTCGAAAATAAACGGCTACCCCTGTTGTAGAGGGATAGGCATTCGCCTCTAACCAACACTGGATAGGTTCCCCAAATTCTTCCCAGGAAACAGGAACCTGTTGTGCCACTGCCCGATGTAGTTGCTGATAGGCAACTCCACCGACTAACTCAGGAAAAACCTCATTCCAAACGTGTTTTCCCAGTAGCTCTTCTGGCGTTTTGTGCAGGAGTTTAGCCGCCGCCCGATTCACGTAGGTGTAGCGCCAGTCGCGATCGAAGGCGACAAAAGCATCCGTAATGCTTTCAAGAATCGTTGCTACCTTGCCTTCAGTTTCTTGGACACAGAACAGCTCTTCGCTCTCAAGGCTGCGGGCAAAGCGTTCAATGACTTCAGAGCGAGAAATTCCTCGCCTCTGAGCCTCTTTATCGAGCGATCGCCATGCTGTATTAGTCAGAGATACGCTCACTCGTTGTTTCATCTCCGAGTTCCAATTGCTAAGAAACTTGCCTGTGGCGTCGCGCTTCATGAAAATTCATCCGTATACATACACGGTCTTCTCCATTGAACCTGAGTTAGTTACTGACGAGAATCCGCCTTAAGATAGATGCTTTGGCCCTAGGGAAGATAGGAAAGAATGACCTCAATAAATATTGCGCTGTACTGCCTGCTGAATTTCCCTTTGCACTCGTAGACATAGAGCTGGGCTAGACGGGAGAACCCCACGGCTTTAACGTAGTGCAGCCGTGGGATTCTCAAATAAGTTTCCTCACGGATGCGGATGGTGCCTACGACAATCGGGCTAGCGTTCCTTTAGCGCCGAACTCATGCAAACTACGCAACTGGTCACCAACAGCCTCGACGAAACGTGCTGACTGTACTAAATCTCCAAAAATTTCAGATAGGCCCAGTAATGGTCTGGGATCTAATTCACTCAAACTGGCGCGTTGAGTAAGGATGTCTGCTAATGGGTCATCAATGGGAATAGGTTGCCCTTGTTGATCATGACTATTGATGTATCGACACCAAGCAGCAATCGTCAAACTTAGGTAATCGATCGCACCTTCAAGTTGTAATTTATCGCGGATCGATCCCAAAACAAACTTAGGAATTTTGGCCGATCCATTCAGGCAAAGGCGTGGAAGCTGATCGCGAATTTTGGGATTGGAAAACCGTTCAATTAAAGTTTTTTTATAATCGTCTAAATCAATCCCAGGAACGGGTTGGAGTGTTGGTGTCACCTCATCCATCAGGTTAGCGACTGCTTGCACAAATAAGGGATCGGCCATGACTTCATAAACGTAGTTATAACCTGCCAGAGAGCCGAGATAGCCAATCAGCATATGACTGGCATTGAGCAGGCGAATTTTCATCATTTCATAGGGATGAACATCCTTAGTCATCTGTACGCCAAGGGATTCCCAATCGGGTCTGCCTGCACAAAAGGTATCTTCGATTACCCACTGGGTGAAAGGCTCCGCGACGCATGGAAACGCATCATCAATACCAAACTGTTGGGCCACCATTTTGATATCTGCTGGGGTTGTCAGCGGAGTAATGCGATCGACCATGCAGTTTGGAAACGCAACGTGTTCAGCAATCCAACTTCCTAAATCTGGATCGCGCATTTGGGCAAATGTCGTTAGCATTTTCCGCACCATGTTGCCGTTGCCCTGGATATTGTCGCAGGACAAGACTGTAAAGGGTGCCAACCCCTGTTTACGCCGCTTTTCGAGTGCTGCTGTCAAAAAACCGTATGTCCCAAGTGGTTTGTCAGGATGTTGCAAATCGTGCTGCATCGTCGGGTGGTTTACATCGAAATTGCCACTTCCTTCAATGTAGTAGTAGCCGCTTTCAGTGATCGTTAGAGTAACGATTCGGCATTTGGGATCTGCTAATGCTTCAATAACTGCTTGACGATTGTCTGGTGCAAAAAGGTATTGAGTGATTGAACCGATGACTCTAGCGCGATCTCCTTCTAGCGATCGCTCAACTAAGGTATACAAACAATCTTGGGACAGCAGCGCATCCCGCATTCGCCTGTCATAGTCATTGTCAATCAATCCAACACCACAAATTCCCCAATCACTACCAGGATTCTGATGGAAATAATCATCAAGATAGAGCGCTTGGTGCGATCGATGAAATCCACCAACCCCAATATGCACAATTCCATTAGTAATTTGATGGCGATCGTACTTGGGTACGCGCACGTTTCCTGGTAAACGAGATAGGGATTGTTGATTCAGCTTGATTGTTGAGCTTGTACTGGTATTGCTGTTCATTTTATTTATACTAGGTGGTGACGACGGCTTTTTAAAACTGCTTCACCCTGTAAGTCAAACAGATGGCTCATATCGCCGCTAATGTGAATAGGAACAATATCGCGCAACTGGCTGGAATTATCTCCGTCTGTTTGCACGACTCCGTAAGGAATCTGAAAATATGCGGAAAGATTCCGCATATTCAGCTTAAGCCGCGTATTCTGCAGAAAGAATCTGCTTAAGTAGTAAACTTGGGGTGTTATGCCGAATCATTCTGCCTATCTACCCACTATGGGATCTTAAGCGGAAAGTTTCAGTCAATTATATAGTTAGGCGAGCGATTTCTGCTTTGAGTTTTAATTCAATATCAACATATCGGTTAAATACTAGATATTCATGGCTAATACTTCTCCCCTTCCTCCAGCCACGGCAACACCTGCTTCTCTGTCCCCTGATCTAACTTCCCAGAGCCAGCCCCCAAGCCAAACCACTCGAGAGGGGATTATGTTGAAAGAGCAATCTGACTCCCGAAATAGGGAGAGGATTGCCTTGGGGGTTCTTCTCGCTTCGATAATAGCTGTCTTCAGTATATCAGTCGTGGTAATTGTCACTGCGGAAAATGGTGAAAAAAGAGGGGTTGTTTCAGGACGAGTAATGGATTCAACCCTCCCTCTGTACGGAACTTGGGTAGGCACTATTCTGGCATTTTATTTTTCGCGCAATGCTTTTGAGGCTGCTTCAAGGGCCACGGATCGGACTACTGCTGCTGTATTGCAGCAAGCTAACAGTGGCCTTGTTTCGGCACCCCCGCTGCCAGACAACACGTTGGCAAAGATCCCCTTGAAGGCTCTCGCAAACGATCTTGTCTTCAGTCAGGATGATATGAACAAGCCATTGCAAGATGTTGTTAACGAGCTAGAGTCTAGAAATCGATATAGAGTCATTGTGGTTGACGCCGACAAAAAATATGTCAACATGGTCTACAGGATCAATGCATCAGCGTTTTTAGTGCAGTCTCAGCCTGAAGGTTCAAATCCGCAGAGGGATCAAGGGGGTGATCCAGTCTCGCCACCGCCAACACTAAAGAACTACCTTGACTGGCGACATGAACAGGGAGAAAAAGCTCAGCCTAAAGTAATCTTCCTGTCCGAGAGCGCAACCCTGGCTGATGCCGATGCCAAGATCAAAGAAACAATAGGGTGCAGAGATGCGATCGTAACAACCGACGGGAAAGATACAAGTCCAGTGGTGATTTATGTTACGGATACCGACATCAATGAATATAAGCAGTGACCGCACATAACACCAGTAATCGCTCTTGTAGGTTAGGTTTCTTTACGTCAACCCAACATCTTTTACTAACAGACCTAACCAGTTCTGTTATCTCAAGGCTTTAGCGACCTAACAACACCCATGCACACCGACCGCCGAGAGGTTATCTGCAAGTATCAAAGATGGTCGCGGCGGGTGATGGGCACCGTTATCATGCAAGGCGTTGGCTTGTAAAGCGCACTCTGGGTTGGCTCTCGAAGTGTAAAGCTATCTGAGTGCGCTATGACAAGAAAGCTTGTAACTATCTCGGTATGATTAAGTTGGCTTGCGCGTTGCTTTGGTATCGTCGTTGCTGGCGTTTATCCATTGCCAATTAATTGATCATTCGATGCTTCTCAAATTTGTCCTTCCATTTTGAGAGAGTTTCTTAATGCTAATCTCCAGGAATTTTCTCAACGAGTCAGCTTTATCGTCGGGCATTGGTGACAAGTTAAGGCTCAAAGCCCGTTGTCAAGGGAATTTTCGGTGGTGGCTCAAAGAACAAGGGCTCCCC